>NZ_JAMPNS010000012.1:0-245423 GCF_028479465.1 Providencia sp. PROV208
CGACTCTATTCCTTATGGAGTTCCCTCTTCACGATGAGAAGGAACTTAAATTAAAGTAGTTAAATCGATAAAAATCGATTATCTAGCGTTACGAGCTTCAATTACAGCTTGTGCAACGTTGTTTGGCGCTTCATTGTACTTCAGGAACTCCATAGAGTATGAAGCACGACCTTGTGTCTGAGAACGCAGGTCAGTAGCATAACCGAACATTTCGGATAATGGTACTTGTGCACGAACAACTTTACCAGTAGGTAAGTCATCCATACCTTCAATCATACCACGACGACGGTTCAGGTCACCAATTACATCGCCCATGTAGTCTTCTGGAGTTTCCACTTCAACTTTCATGATTGGCTCAAGCAGAACTGGTTTCGCTTTTTTGAAGCCGTCTTTAAATGCGATTGATGCCGCAAGTTTAAACGCCAATTCAGAGGAGTCAACATCATGGTAAGAACCGAAATGCAGACGAACACCCATGTTAACTACTGGATAACCCGCTAATGGACCAGATTTCAGCTGCTCTTGCAGACCTTTGTCAACCGCAGGAATGTATTCCGTAGGGATTACACCACCTTTGATTTCGTTGACAAATTCGTAGTCCATTGGCAGACCATCTTTGTCTTTCTTGTCCAGTGGGTACATATCGATAACGACATGACCGTACTGACCACGACCACCAGACTGTTTCGCGTGTTTACCTTCGATGTCAGTCACTTTAGTCGTGATTGCTTCGCGGTAAGCTACTTGTGGTTTACCAACGTTCGCTTCAACTTTGAATTCACGACGCATACGGTCAACCAGAACGTCCAAGTGTAATTCACCCATACCAGCGATGATAGTCTGATTAGTCTCTTCATCACTTGATACGCGGAATGATGGGTCTTCTTGAGCCAGACGGCCTAATGCGATACCCATTTTTTCTTGGTCAGCTTTAGTTTTTGGTTCGATTGCAACAGAGATTACTGGCTCTGGGAATTCCATACGCTCCAGGATGATTGGTGCATCAACTGCACATAAAGTATCACCTGTAGTTACGTCTTTCAGACCGATAGCAGCCGCGATGTCACCAGCGCGAACTTCTTTAATCTCTTCACGCTTGTTAGCGTGCATCTGTACGATACGACCAAAACGCTCTTTCTTCGCTTTAACGGCGTTCAGAACGGTATCACCTGAGTTAACAACACCGGAGTAAACACGGAAGAATGTCAGGTTACCAACGAATGGGTCAGTTGCAATTTTAAATGCTAAAGATGAGAACGGCTCTTCGTCACTTGCATGACGTTCAGCTGGAGTATCTTTACCATCGTCCAGAACACCGTTAATTGCCGGCACATCTGTAGGAGCTGGTAAGTAATCCACAACCGCATCCAGCATCGCCTGAACACCTTTGTTCTTAAATGCAGAACCACAGGTAACCAGGATAATTTCGCTTGCAAGAACACGTTGACGTAAAGCGCCTTTGATTTCAGCTTCAGTCAGTTCTTCACCGCCCAGATATTTTTCCATCAGTTCTTCTGATGCTTCTGCAGCGGATTCGATCAGGTTGTTGTGCCACTCTTCAGCCAGCTCTTGCATGTCCGCAGGGATATCTTCGTATTCGAAGGTAACGCCTTGGTCTTCGTCGTTCCATTTGATTGCTTTCATTTTCAGCAAGTCAACAACACCAGTGAACGACTCTTCTGCGCCGACTGGTAATTGCAGTGGAACTGCAGTAGCTGCTAAACGTGTTTTTAATTGCTCAACAACACGTAAGAAGTTCGCACCCATACGGTCCATTTTGTTAACGAACGCGATACGTGGAACTTTATATTTGTTAGCCTGACGCCATACGGTTTCAGACTGTGGCTGAACACCACCAACTGCACAGTAAACCATTACTGCGCCATCAAGAACACGCATAGAACGTTCTACTTCGATTGTGAAGTCAACGTGTCCCGGGGTGTCGATGATGTTGATACGGTGTGGTTCATACTGTTTAGCCATACCAGACCAGAATGCAGTAGTCGCAGCGGAAGTGATAGTAATACCACGCTCTTGCTCTTGCTCCATCCAGTCCATTGTTGCAGAACCTTCGTGGGTTTCACCGATCTTATGGTTTACACCAGTATAGAACAGAATACGTTCAGAAGTTGTGGTTTTACCGGCGTCGATGTGTGCACTGATACCGATGTTACGATAACGTGCTATGGGCGTTTGACGGGCCATTTTTTCCTCTCTCGTGGGCGTTCAATTCTTCATATAAAGGGCAGCTGAAAGCTACCCTGAGATACATCACTAAGATTGGTAAGAGATTACCAACGGTAGTGTGCGAACGCCTTGTTAGCTTCTGCCATACGGTGAACGTCTTCACGTTTCTTAACAGCGGAACCTTTGTTCTCAGCAGCGTCTGATAATTCGTTTGCCAGGCGAAGCGCCATAGATTTATCACCGCGTTTACGAGCAGCATCAACGATCCAACGCATTGCCAGGGCATTACGACGAACCGGGCGAACTTCAACTGGAACTTGGTAAGTTGAACCACCAACACGGCGGGATTTAACTTCCACAGTCGGACGCACGTTATCAAGTGCTAATTCGAATGCATCAAGTTCAGTTTTACCAGAACGCTGAGCAAGGGTTTCAAGTGCGTTGTATACGATTGCTTCAGCAGTAGATTTTTTCCCGTCTACCATCAGGATATTTACAAATTTGGCCAGTAATTCTGATCCGAACTTAGGATCTGGAAGAATTTTACGTTGACCAATTACGCGACGACGTGGCATGGATATGACTCCGTTGTTAATTCAGGTTTGTCCAAAACTCTACGAGAGTATTTTGACATTAAGATTAAAATGTTTGGCCTTACTTAACGGAAATCCATTAAGCCTTAGGTTTTTTCGCGCCGTATTTAGAACGAGCTTGCTTACGGTCTTTAACACCAGAACAGTCCAGTGCGCCGCGAACGGTGTGATAACGCACACCTGGCAAGTCTTTAACACGACCGCCACGGATCAAGATTACGGAGTGTTCCTGCAAGTTGTGGCCTTCACCACCAATGTAGGAAGAAACTTCGAAACCGTTAGTTAAACGAACACGGCATACTTTACGTAATGCTGAGTTTGGTTTTTTAGGAGTGGTAGTATATACACGAGTACATACGCCACGTTTTTGCGGGCAAGCTTCCAGTGCTGGAACGTTGCTTTTAACAACCTTCGAGCTACGAGATTTGCGTACCAGCTGATTAATAGTTGCCATTATTAAAAAAGCTCCTGGTTTTTTGCTTCGTAAACACGGATTTGACCTCGTTCGCCAACATGACGATACACGAGGACGCGAAATTTTATTGCCGACTGGCTCGGGTGTCAAGAAATATACAACTTTTAGTGACTTTATAAGGCAAAATGTTGCTTATGAGCTTCAGTTAGCTTTACAAAACCTTGGTATGAGATGATAGAAACGCCATCAGCGATCTGATTTTGCAGCCCTCGGGCGTAAATATCTGCATCCAAGGCATAAATTTGAGCTCCGCTATTTTGTAATTCAAGAAGGTATTTAGACCGCGAAATGCCAGCCAGAACACCATCTTGGAACAACAATATAGCGTCTTCATTTGTGACTAACCGCAGCATTGCGGAAAAATCGCTTTTAAATGGAGAAGTGGCTAAGGTGTATAACATAGGCGGGATCCTACTACAGATCAAAAATTGAACGCAAGATCAAAATTTAAGCACGACGTCGCAAGCAGATAAGTATGCTTGAATTTGTTGTGGCGTTAAAAATTCAGGAGTGACAACCCAATCATTCTGCTGGCTAATCCCTCTTTCCTGTAATGATTCAGAACACAGGTAAATATTTTCAATATCATACAATGGTAGGACTTTGAATGTCGCGATATAGTCTCGAGCCAAAATTTCTTTGGGTTGCTGGTGCGCAAGTAGTTGACATACACCATCCGAAATAAAGAATACGTTAATATCCTCAGTCAATGCTGAAGTTGCCAATAATGCATCCAGCCCTTCTCGTCCACTGGCACTGCCATGAGGCATCGTCGTAAAAACAAACGCAATCTTTTTCACAAAATACCTTATATCGTTGTGCTGTTCATGGTGTTCAGACTTAAAACTGAATAGTTCGGTCTGTTGTCAACATCGCCTCAGCTAAACTGCCTAAGCCGCTCATGACAAAACCTTCAGATAAGTTATAGGCTGGTAATGACAATGCTTGTGCTTGCTCTTCGTCGGTAATACCACGGCGCAGACTCGCAGCAACACAAATGTTCATTTCACACCCAGATTCTTGTGCAAGTTTACGCCATGCTTTGATTAAATCAAATTCATCAGTCGCGGGAGAAGTCAAGGTGTTGCCGTTAAGAACGCCATCTTGATAAAAGAAAATGCACTTCAATATATGCCCTTCTTCAAGAAGAGCATTGGCAAATTGATAGGCACTCGCTGATTGCGAAGTACCATATGCAGGGCCTGTCACTAACAAACAATATGTTAGCGGGTTTGCTTTACTCATTCACCACTCTTAAATTGGCGTATATATAAATAGACGGTGTGCTTCGAAATGTTCAGACGGTCAGCAACCTGATTGATTGCATCTTTAATATCGAAGATTCCTTTCTCGTATAGATTCAGAACCACTTGCTTGTTTTTCGCATTGTTCGAAACATTACGGTCATTACTGACTTCTTCAATGGTGTATTCCAATGTTTGAGCAACTAGGTCATCAACAGAAGATGCGAAGTTTACATCTGAAGTCACTTCTTGTTTTTCTTCAGGAACAAATGATTTAATAATTTCTGAGAATGGCACATCTAAGTTCATATTAATGCACAGTAAACCAATAACACGCTGCTTACGGTTACGAATCGCAATCGTCACGGATTTCATTAGGTCACCGCTTTTAGCTTTCGTAAAATACGCTTTGGATACATTTGATTCTGCATCGGCCATGTCATGGAGCATTCTTAACGCTAAGTCAGTAATAGGCGAGCCAATCTTACGCCCTGTATGCTGACCATTAGCTATTCTCACTGCTGAACATTTTAGATCTTCTAGAGAATGAAGAACAATTTCACAATGCGCACCAATTAGCATAGCGAGCCCGTCAACCGCAGCTTCATATGATTTCAAAATTTCGTGGTCAGTCTCAGTAAACGGCTGGTTATCTAGAATATTAATATCACTGAGGTCTTGGGATTGTAATGCATCAGACATTTCAACGTCATCCTTCTAAAGTGTATAAAATTCATCCAGTCAACCAATGAGGCATTCATTATTCGACTCATTTGCCTTCATTCTGTTGTACATAGTCAACGGATGTGATGATTAAAAATAAAAACGAATCTATTGAAGTTAAAACTCCGAGGCGTTGCCGTCAAGCGAATGAATGCAAGAGAGTATGTTTTATCACAATCTTTACGTAAATCAATCGCTACACAAGAGCCGAATGGCTGTGTTTATATTAACCGCGTTTTATAATAGATGTTACGGAGTTTAAGTAATAGCCTTCAAAGTCTTAGCAATATTAGATATGGACATAAATAATGCCAATGATAAATGCGCATACTCGCATGCTAGATATCCTGCAAAAAACTTCAACTTACTTAGCCGAACAGGTTCAAAAAGGTCTCACTCACAGCCTAGCCTCCGTTTCAAACACCTACAATCAGCTCTACTTTTCCTATACAAACCAAGATACAAACAAAGATATTGATACTTTTGCCAACGCATTAAAAAACTACAGTAAAGAGTACATTTCTACCTATGGAGCATTAATAGGTGAAGGCAATTATGGTCGAGCCTACAAATTAGGGTCATATGTCATAAAAATAGCGTTAACTGAAGATTCCTTTCAAGGTTCTAATTCTAATTGTGCTCGAACCTCTCGAATTACCAATGAATTCAATGATTCTGATTACTCACGAGAAGCCAACTTAAGTAATGGTGAACATGTTTTAGTGTCTAAATTTATTCAAGGTCATTCCGTGACAGGTAAAAAAGTTGTTGAATTTATGAATTCAAAAGACAGGGTCATGTACGACATAGACTCGGAAGGTAATGTAAAGGAAGGTTCAGATAAAAACCTGTACTTAATTGATTCTGATATGGTTTTTTACAAAAAAAATCACCGTAAACAATCAATAGCCAGTGATGAATTTCATGAAAATCTTGCAGTAATCGCGGATACGTATGATATCGAACTATCTTTAAGAGGCTGGGTCGATTAAACAACGCTTTTTTAGGTCGTCATTTATTCCCTTATACGAAGAGCGCTACATGATGTAGCGCTCACTCAAACATTATTTAGCAGCTGGTTTGATATCTAATAATTCAACATCAAAGATCAACGTTGAGTTCGCAGGAATACCTGGAACACCGTTTTCACCATACGCTAATTCTGGCGGGATAACTAATGTCATTTTGCCGCCTTTCTTCAGGTTAGCTAAACCTTCTGTCCAACCTTTAATGACTGAATTCAATGGGATAGTCAGTGGTTCATTACGTGAATAAGAGCTATCGAATTCTGTTCCATCAACCAGAGAACCTTTATAGTGCACGACCACTGTTTCGTCTTCTTTAGGTTTTGCGCCTGTACCGTCTTTTTCAATTTTGTACAACAGACCAGACTTAGTTTTCACGACACCTTTTTCTTTCGCAAACTTCTCGCGATACTCTTCGCCTTTCTTCACGTTAGCAGCAGATTCAGCTTTGATTTTATCTTCAGCCGCTTTTTTCACTTGGCCTTCAAATTGACGTAACGTTTCTTCAACTTGCGCATCTGTCATTTTACTTTTGCCGCTGAATGCATCTTGCACACCAGCTAATAATTGGGCTTTGTCCAGATTAATGCCAATAGATTTTTGCTCTTCTAAAGAGTTTTGCATGTAGCGACCTAAAGAGGCACCTAATGCATACGCGTTACGCTCTTCTGCATTTTTGAACGCGCTTGCTTGTGTTTTTGCTTCTTCTGCCATAACTTGTGGTGCAGTGAAAGCGAATGCTAATGTTGTTGCTAATAGACTTGCCTTAAACAGTGATTTCATCCTAATCTCCGATAGCTATTATTCGAGCTATTACGCTCATTTTTATTGATAGCTGTTCCTTATCTTAAAAAACAAGCTGTCAGTTAACACAATAAATATAAGAATATCTTAGACCACATTAACAAAAAGAGGTTTCAACGCCTACACCTTTAAATAAAACTTATCTGTTGATTTGTAATGTTCGGTTATTATGATGTTTTTTTCATGGTGAGAACCCATAAGGAGATCCTAAAATGGATTCATCAAACAATTTTGAACAGCGTTTAGAACTTTTGGAAAGCAAAGTTGCCTTTCAAGAATTAACCATTGAACAGCTCAACCAAGTGATCACAGAACAACAAATGCAGCTGTCAAAAATGCAGGAACATTTGCGTATCGTTGCGGAAAGATTGAAAGCGTCGCAATCATCTCACCTAGCGCGTCCTGAAGAAGAGACTCCCCCTCCCCATTATTAGTCTCTCAACTTTTCCCCCTGATATGAAATTGGGAGATATCAATATCAGGCAAGGCCACCTCTTCGGGCTTATCCACTTGAGGTACCCATTCATAGGGAACTCGATAAGCCCGATAAATCATGTTATCCCAGGCGTATTGTTCATCGGTATAGGGGGAAATATATTCCCAAGCAATTTTATTTTCCTTAGTAACTTCAATTATTCGTCCATCCGCGCCCTCTGTAATCAATGTATTACCATTGAGGAGTCGTTGTGCGCTGCTAACATGCGGACTAAAAAATCGAAAACGATTCGTCGGCATTTTAAATCCCTGCTCATTTGCAGAATGCTGCCAAACAATATCTAAACTGATCGGGTCTATCTCCAAGACTCGAGAATAGTCACGACCCGCATTTTTTAATCCATAAAGCGAGGTTGGCGTTGCTTGCCCATAGCCTGCTTGCCAGCCATTATCAAACAGTAAAATATTCCCCGCACCCGGTAACCCTTGAGGAATAAGATGGGCATGATGTTGACCAATAATCCCCCCTAAATGTTTAACATTATCATGGGTATAATCAGGCCCAATTTGCCATACAATCTTTCTTGTTTCACGGCTGGTAATTCCAATAATATTCGCTTCCCGAGAGCTCCATATTATATTCTCAGGATGAAAATCAGTATTGCCATTATCATAGTGTTTGTTGGGACCAAGCCGAGATAGGCTATTGATATGTAAATAATCCCCCACACCATCAGATATGAGATTAGGGTTACGATAAAAGACATTCTTTGCGGTTTCAGAAAAACCGAGCTCTGAAAAGTGATCACTGAGCGCCCAAGTCCATACAATATTTCCCTGCCAATTAACCTCAACAAAGACGTCATCCAGTAATGGCTTATCTGATATTTGAGGATTTTGAATATTTCGATGGCAAAGTAATAATGTTTTTCCTTCATAGATAGGGGATATCAAGTCAGGCGTATAATACCCGACGGGGTTTCCTTCCCGTTGAAAATCATGATGGGCTCTTGCAGACCAATATTGCTCCCCAGCATCATCCGTCAATAATTCGACACGATCAAATGACCAAACTTCGTTATTGTCCCAATCCCGCTGGACCAACCGAGTATATTCGCGATATTTATCACCTTCTTTTGACCATTCATAACTCAGCAGATTGCCTCGAGGTAACATTTTACAAGGCACTCCATTACTGTCCTGCCAAACATGAACTTCATTGCCATTCATATCAATAAGCACAGCGCCCTTATTAGCCACTGAAAATAATGTATAACCATTCCAGGCTTTATCTGGTTTATAAGTGGTTGTTTTTGTAGGGTAAATAGAGGGCATTCCCATAATGATTTTCCTCGATAATTGAGACAATGACACGAGATAAACAAAGAAATTAATCTCGATAAAAATCATGGGAATTATAAGTTAGAAAAATAACCAACTGATTTACAATAAATTTCAGTAATTATTAAATTTAATAACAGTGAATACTTGAGACTGAATGTTGAGTAAAAAAAAGCCCAACATAAAAATGTTGAGCCTACTTTCGAAATAAAAAGCGAATTCACTTTTTATTGAATCTCTTTTTTAGAGATTAGTGGCAACCACAGCCACCATGCTTGTGTCCGTGGCCTTGACCTTCGCCACCACCACAGCAACCGCCTTCTGAACCGTGGCTATGACCGCCACCGCCACAGCAACCACCTTCGTGATCATGGTCATGGTCGTGACCATCAGCACCATGGACGTGACCATGTGCGATTTCTTCTTCTGTTGCTTCACGGATAGCCATGACTTCAACATTAAATTTCAGGTTTTGACCTGCTAACATATGGTTACCGTCGACGATAACTTCATCGCCTTCGATGCCAGTGATTTCAACAGGAACTGGACCCATATCAGTATCCGCTAAGAAACGCATACCCACTTCCAGCTCGTCAACGCCCATGAATACATCTTTTGGTACGCGTTGAACTAAGTTGTCATCGTATTGACCATATGCATCGTCTGAAGCGACTTCGACATCGAAATGTTCGCCAACTTCACGACCTTCTAATGCTTTTTCCAGACCAGAAATTAAAGATCCACGGCCATGCAGATAATCCATTGGCGCGTTTGCCGGGGACTCATCAACTAAAACACCGTCTTCTGTTCTTACTTGGTAAGCGAGGCTTACAACCAAGTCTTTTGCTACTTTCATGACATCTCCTACGACCCGTAAGGGAAAAATTTTTGCCAATTGTACCGGAAAACAATTGTGCTGTATTGAGAATTGACAAAATTCTCTTATTCTGGGGTAAAAATCCCAATAACTTGTTCTTGCTTTCTCACATGCTCAGTGGCATCACCTTCGGTTTGGCGCTGTTGATCCCCACAGCTCACACATTCAACCACATCAATTTTGTCTTCTCGCCACATCATTAAGGTGTCTTGAGACTTGCATTTAGGGCAAGTTGCCCCAGCAATAAAACGCTTACGTGTTGCTGCCATTTTTCTACCTTACTGTTCGTTATTCCAGCTATGCGGTTGGCGATTTTCTCTTTGCATCTCTTTTTCGAAAAGTTCGTTAAGTTCACGCCGCGCCTCTTTAATGCGTGAGATTTGCCCGCTGTCGCTGTTTTCATTTTCAGGAATGATATCGCGTAACATACGCATATCGAGTCTGCGGAAATGTTGCTTAGCTCGATAAGCTTTATGAGGGTGCATACCGGTACTAACTAGCGCCTTACTGCCCATTTCCAGCGCACTTGAGAAGGTTTCACGGCTGAAATCCGTCACGCCACTGTGCAATAATTCGTGTGCCTCTAAACGCCCTTTAGCTCGTGCAATAATATGCAAGTTAGGGAAATTTTCTTGGCAAATACGCACAATTTCCATCACTTCCTCAGGCACATTGCTGGTGATCACAATCGATTTCGCTTTATCCGCGCCTGCCGAACGAAGAAGTTGCAGCTCACGCGCATCCCCATAATAAACGGTATATCCATAGCGGCGCATCGTGCTAATTGCCGTGACATCTTGTTCAAGCACCGTAATGTTCACTTTATTCGCCATCAACAAACGACCAACCACCTGCCCCATGCGCCCAAATCCCACTAAAATAACATGAGGATTAGTATCTTCCACAAACGGTTTTTCTGTCGATGTCGCTTGCTGATTATAACGGCGGTTGAGATACGCATCTATCAGCTGCATCACAAGTGGCGTTGTCATCATCGACAAAGTCACCACAACCAACAAGAGGTCCATTTGACGTTCATCAATAACACTCGCGCCAAACGCGGTGGCATAAATCACGAAGGCAAACTCCCCACCTTGGCTCAATACCCCAGAAAACTGTGCGCGAGCACCATTACGTAAGCGAGCCACAAACCCTAGCGCATACAACACCAGTGCTTTCACCGCGACTAATACTACAACAGCGATCAAGACTTGTGGAAGGTAAGTCCACAACACTTGTAGATTCAGAGACATACCAACAGAGATAAAAAACAGCCCTAACAATAATCCTTTAAACGGCTCGATATTAATCTCTAGTTCATGGCGGAATTCTGTTTCCGCCAGCATCACTCCAGCCATAAATGTTCCCAAAGCCATTGAGAACCCTAGGCTTTCCATAATCAGTGCCGAGCCTAATACCACTAACAGCGCGGCTGCCGTGAAAATCTCGTGCACCCCCGACTTGGCGGCTAGTCTAAATAGTGGACGTAATAAATAGCGACCGACAACCCACAGCCCTACAAACGCTACCACTTTCAAACCAATTTTGTACCAATCACTGCTCCCCGTATCACCGGCTAATAACGGAATCAACGCCATAATGGGGATAACGGCCATATCTTGAAACAGTAAAACGGAAAAACCAAGCTGCCCACTTTCTTGATTAGACATCCCTTTTTCGTTCATCAATTGCAGCGCCATCGCCGTCGAGGACATCGCCATGCCCAAGCCACCGACTACCGCAGCCTGCCAAGAAAATTGTGCCAAAATGAGCACCCCTGCCATTAGCACCGCAGTGACAACCACTTGGATGGTTCCCACACCAAAAATTGACCGACGCAGTTCCCATAATTTAGATGGCTTCAGCTCGAGTCCTATCAAAAACATTAAGAAGACAACACCTAACTCAGAGAAATGCAGAATATCATTCACATTGCGGATAAAACCCAACACAAAAGGACCAATGATGATCCCAGCGAGTAAATACCCTAACACCGCACCCAATCGGATTTTTTGGGCAATTGGCACCATCACAACACCGGCGCATAAAAATATGATCACCGACTCAAATAGATTCAACTCATCCATTTGAAATATCTCCCATATTGAGGGGCTGCTTCATCCATTGTTTATATTCTTCAACTGCTTGCTGTAATTGTTGTTTGCTCAGTCGACGGGCAGAATAAATGATACTCGGTTCTAGCCACTGCATATCACACATCAACGCAGTCAATTCAAATGGGCGAAGAATTTCGGATAACGGATAGCGATTATAGCCGCCATGCTGGTAAGACTCTTCTGGCTCCCCTGTCGTAATAATCGAACGCCAATATTTGCCTTTTAACTTTTGATAACCTTGGTCTGTGGCAAACCGGCGAGTCAGCACTTGGTCAAACCACTCTTTTAATAAAGCGGGGCAACTATAAGTATAGAGAGGATGCTGAAATACGATGACATCATGCTGACAAAGTCGCTTTTGTTCTGCGGTGACATCAATAAAATAATCGGGGTATGTTGCATATAAATCATGGATAGTGACATTATCAAAATCACGCACCGCATCTAATAACAGACGATTAGCAACTGACTCATGGGGGTCTGGGTGAGCGTAGACCACCAGTACTTTTAGCGAATTTGACATCTTTCCCTCCTCAAAGGCGTGTCAGGCGGATAATTTTCCGTTACCATGCAGCCTGCTAAATGTATTTTAAGCTTAATATATTTCAGTAATAACTTTTTTATTCGAATATATCTAACTCAATAATTTAACATATTTTCAATAGACGGTTTCTATGATTGTTTTCTCTTCATTACAAATTCGCCGAGGTGTACGTGTTCTGCTGGACAATGCAACTGCGACTATCAATCCGGGACAGAAAGTCGGATTAGTGGGTAAAAACGGCTGCGGAAAATCCACATTGCTGGCACTGCTAAAAGGTGAATTACAAGCAGAAGCAGGATCAGCAACCTTTCCAAGCAATTGGTCAATGGCATGGGTTAATCAAGAAACCCCAGCCCTTGATGTGCCTTGTATTGAGTATGTGATTGATGGCGATCGCGAATTTCGTGCCCTAGAACAAAAACTCCAGCAAGCGAATGAAAAAAATGATGGTCATGCCATTGCCGTGGTTCACGGACAGTTAGATGCCATTGATGCATGGACGATTCAATCCCGTGCGGCCAGCCTACTACATGGTTTAGGCTTTAGTCAGGCACAACTACAGTCCCCAGTAAAATCCTTTTCGGGTGGCTGGCGTATGCGCTTGAACTTAGCGCAAGCCCTATTGTGCCGTTCTGATTTATTGTTGCTCGATGAACCAACGAACCACTTAGACTTAGATGCCGTCATTTGGCTGGAAAAATGGCTTAAGAGCTACTCAGGCACACTGATCTTGATTTCCCATGATAGGGACTTCCTCGATCCTATTATCGATAAAGTGCTGCATATCGAACAAGAAACGATGTTCGAATACACGGGTAACTACTCCTCTTTCGAGCGTCAACGTGCCACTAAATTGGCACAACAACAGGCTCTGTATGAGAGCCAACAAGCCAAAGCCGCTCACTTACAAAGCTACATTGACCGCTTCAGAGTACAAGCAACGAAAGCGAAGCAAGCTCAAAGCCGTATTAAAATGCTTGAGCGTATGGAGATGGTTGCCCCTGCACATGTGGATAACCCATTCCATTTTTCATTCCGCAAACCAGAAAGCTTACCTAACCCATTATTAAAAATGGAAAAAGTCAGTGCTGGTTACGGTGAAAAAGTGGTATTAGAATCCATTAAATTGAATTTAGTCCCCGGCTCACGCATTGGTTTACTTGGGCGAAATGGTGCAGGTAAATCAACATTAATCAAAATGTTAGCGGGAGATTTACCCCCATTGCACGGTGAAATTTCCCTCGCCAAGGGCATTAAACTGGGGTATTTCGCCCAGCACCAATTAGAATATTTGCACGCTGATGAATCCCCGTTGCAGCATCTTGCCCGCTTAGCACCAGAGCAAACGGAACAACAGTTACGTGACTATTTAGGAGGGTTTGGCTTTAAAGGCGACCAAGTGACCGATCCTAGTGGGCGATTTTCCGGTGGTGAAAAAGCTCGCCTAGTATTAGCGCTGATTGTCTGGCAACGCCCTAATTTACTGTTACTCGATGAGCCAACCAATCATTTAGACTTGGACATGCGCCAAGCACTGACTGAAGCATTAATGGCTTTCGAAGGGGCCTTAGTGGTGGTTTCCCATGATAGACACTTACTGCGTACCACAACCGACGAGCTGTATCTGGTTCATGGTGGAAAAGTCGAGCAATTTGATGGCGACCTTGAAGATTACCAACAATGGTTAGCCGAACAAAACAAAATGGAATTGCAGCAAGCACGGGAACTGCTTGATAAAGAAAAACCAGCCAGTACCTCAACCGTCACGGCACAAGATAGAAAAGACCAAAAACGCCGAGAAGCCGAGTTCCGTCAACTGACTCAACCCATCCGTAAAAAAATTACGGAATTGGAAAAGAAAATGGAAAAGTATTCGATTTCCTTGGCAGAATTAGAGGCAAAATTATCTGACGCAGCCATTTATGAGCAAGATAAAAAAGCAGAGCTTACTGACTGTTTGAAGAAACAGACAGAACAAAAATCCGCACTCGAAGACGTTGAAATGGAGTGGATGGATTTACAAGAACAGCTAGAAACCATGACCAATGAGTTTGAAGCAGGTTAATCGGTAATTTATTTCAATGAATAAGCCCTTATTAAGCTCATATTAATAAGGGCTATTTTTACAATAAGACCAAATTAGATATTTTTAATTAGTGCAAAACCTTTAAAAATTTAAATTACACATAAAAATCTTATTTATAGTTTTTTTAAAAAACAATCTGAAGATTTGAGGTGTAATTAATAGATTTAAATATTAACATATCATTAACTTTAAGCAGTTAAAACCAATCAAAGAAAGTGTAATATTAAAAATAACACTTATTCTTCAATAGATTAAAATCATAGTAAAACACTTCAGCGAGCATCTATTTTGTCACTGTAATATCCCCATTATAATGAAGCCTATCCGACAAATTAAAAAATAAAAACCTATAAAGATAAGGCATTAGCACTTATCTAGATTCTATGGTTGGTACAGCATGATTTATATAATGACAATGCTCTATGGCAGAAACACAGCAAAAAAATATTTTTGGTTTATTCTCGCATTAACACTCTTTGGTGTGTTTATTGGCGCCTGCTTTTTCTTATTACCTTTTTTTGCAGATCCCCATGAGTACATGATTTTTCTATGTATTCCAATTTTATTGGAAGCCATTCGCTCCTTTGTTTGCTCAGCATATTGCCAAGGTGCCACTCGAGGATTACGAATCAGCCGTGGGCTAGTGCTGCTGCTTATGGTCTACATTGTGTTGTTTTCCAAAATACATGCTTGGGAAACCGTTCTTTCTGGCTTTATTACTGGCTTATATCTGATGGTCAGCGCTATCTGGAAAATGTCCAACAGCGTGGTTTTAAAGTTTCAGCGCTGGAAACTGATGTTTACCGTATCCATTATTGAGTTCTTACTTGGCTTATGGAATTTTATTCCATGGTCTTTTGACTATTCATCCCGCCAAGTCTATTGGGATGTCGGTACGCTGATTATGATCTTCTCCCTAGACTCATTCTTTGTGTACTATTTTGTCGTCAGTAGCCGGATATCCGATGATGTGGATCAAATAACTTTTGTACGTAATCACTCATCTTCAGATAGAGAATCCGGCACCCTACATGTTTGGACAACCACAGGGCAACTACCGTTATTTTTTAAAATTATCCAGCGCTACATTGTCTCCCGCAATTCTCAGGGGGTCATTAGTACAGGGCATGTCGCCTTTGAACTCGATGAGATTTATATCAGCCACTACCCAGAGAAAGATATTGACCGCGATACGGCGCAATTCTTACAGATATTAAAATCCACGGAAGAAAACAATGACACTGGCGTTTTTCAAATCAGTTATCTTGATGAAATGAAAATTGCGCCGCCGTCTAATTTCAAATTAACCATTGAAGGGATCAGTAAAGAAAAACTGGATGCATTTTGGCGTGAATACAGCAAAGACACGACCTACAATTTAACTAACCGTAATTGCTCAACCGTTGTCTCTTTAGCGCTAATAAAAAGTACTGAAGGATATTTTACTGAGAAAAAAGGCGGCTTCATGTTGCTACTTAAATTACTCTTTAGCCCTGAACTTTGGGTCATGTCCCAGCTCAGAAAACATGCAAGTATAATGACGTGGACACCGGGGATTGTTTTAGATTACTCCCGAGCCATGTCCGTTCTATTGAAAATGCGATGATGAGTAATTTACTTCCTAAAGACGAGTGGAGAACAGAGTATCGCTATAAATCCTCTATGGATTTTAACCGCGATACTTCAGAGGTTGCCATCCACAATTTTCGTTCGTTTCAATTCACAGATAAAAACGAATACATATGGGGTACCAAACATTACAACTTGTCTGATCTGCAAAGTGTCGATTTAGTACAGTCACATTGGTCTGGTAAAATGATTGCCCATGTTTTTTTGAGTTTTGGTTTTTCCAATGGAGACTATGTCTCTTTTTCCATTGAAACACGGCGAAAATCACATCAGCAATTTTCGGTTTGGAAAGGTTTTTTCTATAACTACGATATTATCTATGTGGTCGCGGATGAGCAGGATTTGATTGGTACGCGGGTTAATTTACGCAATGAGCAAGTCTATATTTATCCCTTAAATTTAGATAAACCACTTATTACTGAATTGTTTATCAATTACATGGATAAAATCAATTCATTGAAAGAAAATGATGAAAAATATCATTCTATGTGGAATAACTGCACAACCAGTATTTATAAAATCGCAAAAAAAACTTATCCAGACTTTAAATTCAATTGGAAACTTTTAGTCAGTGGCTATGCTTCACAATATTGCCATCAATTAGGCTTTATTGAAGATAACGATTATTTTAATAAACAAAAAATTCCTATCATTCCATTAGTTAACCACACATTCTCACACCAGATTAGGCGTTAATTCCGCTCATAGTAACCGACAGAAAGACACAATAGATCCTTAGCTAATCCCTGATAAGGATCTATTTTCGGTATTAAGCACTAAATTTAATTACATTCTCACTATCGAGCTTTCACGCACATCACATGGTACTCGCCATTAATTTTTTCTGTACCTTCCGTTTCATGCTCGAAACCCGGAAATTCGCTATCCCACGCTTGTAAACTACGCAAATAGCCAATATGTGGACTGTCGGTTTCTCCAAAGCTTTCGCCCGATAACAACATTGGGATCCCCGGCGGGTAAGGAATAATCGAGTTCGCCGCAATACGTCCAGCCAGTTTGTCTAACGGTACGGCTTCAACACGGTTAGCAACAATCTGTTGATACGCATCACGGGGGCTCATCATGACATTCGGTAACTCGGAGTAGGCTTGATTAAGCTGGCTGCCAGGGTTATTACGTTGCAAATACGCAAACATTTTATTGCCCAAATCACGTAACCCCATATCACCATAAATATCAGGTGCGACTTCTACCACTTCCGGCAACACTTTTTTTAACTGAGTATTAGCATCATAGTGGCGTTTAAAAGAGAGCAATGCATTGACCAATGTTCCCCACTTACCTTTGGTGATCCCCATAGAAAACAGAAACATAATTTGAAAATCTGTGGTGCGCGTTGGCACAATACCGTAGTGATTTAGCCATGCTGTGACCAAGGCTGCGGGTACACCAGAATCCAGTAATTTACCATCATCCCCCATACCCGGCGCCAGAATACTCACTTTTATAGGGTCAAGCATCGCCCAATCAGCAGGGATATTTTTGAATCCATGCCATGTATCTTCCGGATTCATCACCCAGCAGCTTTGCTCTTTCATCAAAAGCTCAACAGGCGCGAACTCAAAATCGTAACGTTCACCTGTTGCAGGGTCCTTCACGGTTTCCTGATTCCACGGCTTGAAAAACCACTCCCCATCATTTTGAAACTCTTTGTAGAGATAACCCAGTGATTGACGGAAGTCGATGGCTTCACGAATCACTTCGTCAGTTAATGAGCGCCCACTATTTCCATCCATCATATCCGCGGCAATGTCGTTAGAAGCACAGATAGCGTACAGTGGAGAGGTAGTTGCATGCATATGATACGCTTGGTTAAAGCGATTAAAATCAATGGCATCACGCCCATTTCTGACATGAATAAACGATGCTTGCGAAAGCGCATTCAGTAATTTATGGGTCGAGTGAGTCGCAAAAATCGTTGGATCGTCATCCTTACGTTCTTCATCACGCATCGCAAAGTGGTCACGGTAAATGGGATTAAATCGGGCATAGCCATACCATGCCTCATCAAAATGAATCCTATCGAGAGATTTATCCAGTAAATTCTGGACTTTGCGTGCGTTGTAGCAAACGCCATCATAAGTACAGTTTGTCACTACGCTATAGGCAGGTTTTTTGCCCAGTTTATCCGCGGTGAACGGGTTGTTAGCGATTTTTTCTTGGATAGCTTCAGGAGACATTTCGGTTGGGTAAATTGGCCCAATAATGCCATAGCGGTTACGGCTTGGAACCATATAAACAGGTTTTGCTCCCGTCAAAATCAAACCTTGCTCGATGGATTTATGGCAGTTACGGTCAATAACTACGACATCCTCATCCGTCATGCATGCCTGCATAATTGTACGGTTCGAGCCTGATGTGCCCACCACCACAGAGTAAGACTGGTCTGCGCCAAAAATTCGTGCGGCATTTTTTTCGCATTCACCGAATGCGCCGGTGTGATCAAGAAGTGATCCCACGGCAACCCGCTCAATACCAATGTCCGTACGGAATAAGTTTTCACCAAAGAAATCATGATAAATACGCCCCGCTGGCGTTTTCGTAAAGCCGACTCCGCCTTGGTGCCCTGGCGCAGCCCATGAATGTTCATGCACATCACTGTATTTAATTAGGCTTTTCATTAATGGCGGGAGTAATTGAGCGCGGTAGCGAATAATTGCGGCGAGAACTCGCCCAGCAATAAAGTCGGCTGAGTCTTCTAAAATCCACGCAAACTCATCCACTTGCTCCATCATTTTTCGGTCAAAAGCCACTAAAGCTTCTTCACGATCACTCAAGAGAAAAACAGGCACATCTTCTTGACGACGATGAAGCTGGGTAATTAGTCGATGGGCTTGCGCTTGCTCTTCCTTATCAGACATATCTCGCCCATAAAGCAAGCAGTCAATACTGGTATTTGAGCGGATATAGGCAAGACCATCCTCGAAATCACGAATAATGACCGTTTCTACATGCTCGTCATTCAGTTCACTTGCCAGCCGTGCTACCGCATGGCTGATCACAGAATCTTCATCTGTTAGCTCGGTATAAACGATCAACGCCCTCATGGACTCTCCCTCAATTAATTATTTTAAGCGAAATAATATCTCCTTTAGTCTTAACGCAGATAAAGTTATTTTGCAAAGTTATCGAGGCATTAATCGTTATTCATCAAGTTTATTTATCATCACTTTTGCATTCATCACCAAGGCTTTCGCTTTATCTTCCCGTTTTTGTAGCAATGCCATGAACAACAAATCGGTAAGGGTATTTTGTGCCGTTCTTGAAGAGATAGAAGAGCTCCGCCATTCATTTTCTTCCGCCACGCTTTCCAACATATAATCCGACATTTGCGCTAGAGGAGAATCTTTCGAGCGCGTAATCGCAATAACACAAGCCCCATTTTGATGTCCAATATTGGCGGCAGTGAGCATATCTTTACGCTTCCCAGAAAAAGAAATGACAATTTGTACATCTTGTGGCGTTAACGTTAATGCCGCGGCAATTTGAACATGGTGATCAGGCTCCACCAGTGTCGTAATTCCAATCTTCTGGAGCTTATAGCTTAAATCTTTCGCGGTGAGACCTGAGCCTCCAATCCCGACAATTTGCACACGCTGCGCACTGTCTATGCGCTGAATGATTTTTTCAAACTGTTTAAAATCGAGGCGTTTAGTTGTTTCGGTGATGGAATAATTTTTCTCTAATGCCAGCTTCTGGGCGACCACCATCAAGCTATCCGTTTGAGTAATTCGGTTATGCAATGCACCATGGGGTTCTCCTATATCGAGCTGCTGGCGACCAATAATTTCACTCAATGCCAGTTTCAGCGCGGGATACCCCTTTACGCCTAACTTTTGACTAAACTTCACAATAGCGGATTGACTGATTCCAAGCTGTTCTGCCAATTGCGAAGAGGACAGTTTCAGCACTTTTTCAGGACTTTCTAAGATAAATTGCGCAATTTTACGTTGATTTTCCGCGAGTCGTGGTAATAGGTACGTGATGGTATCAAGTAACGTCATAATAGCCCTCAAGAAGGTAAACCTTTATCTACAGAATAAATTTACAAATAAATTATTCCTGCAATAAAAACTCAATGCTTTAAAATTAATCATTTAAATTCAAATAATTATTATTTTATCGCGTAATAAGCAGCCAAGATTATTCGCTTATTTTGGCAAGAGAGAATAGATTGCACCGTGATAGCCATCACATCAAAGGAATAAATAATTCCATAGCATACCCCTCATGATACGTTTAAGGAGTTATTACTATGTCGATTGATTTAAGCAAGATGGTCACGGAAAGTCGCAATGAAGCCAGCACCCACATTGACCAATTGTCTACCCTTGAAATGCTTCAAGTGATTAACAATGAAGATAAAAAAGTCCCTTTAGCTGTGGAAAAAACCTTACCGCAGATTGCACAATTGGTCGATAAAGTTGCCGATGCCTTCCAACGTGGTGGTCGCTTAATCTATTCCGGTGCGGGCACGTCAGGACGCTTAGGGATCCTCGATGCCAGTGAATGCCCTCCTACCTATGGAACCCCACATGAACAAGTGATTGGGCTGATTGCCGGTGGTCACCAAGCCATCTTTCGTGCCGTTGAAAATGCGGAAGACAAACCCGAACTCGGTGAACAGGATTTAAAAAATATCAATTTTAATCAAAACGATGTTCTCGTTGGGATCGCGGCGAGTGGGCGTACTCCCTATGTACTGGGTGCCATGAAATACGCTCGCGCCTTAGGTGCCACCGTCGCGGCGATTAGCTGTAACCCTGACAGCCCTGTCTCTCAAGCCGCCGACATTGCCATTACCCCTATTGTTGGCGCTGAAGTTGTCACAGGCTCTTCACGAATGAAAGCAGGAACGGCTCAAAAACTCATTCTAAATATGATCACCACCGGAGCGATGATCCGCATCGGTAAGGTGTTTGGTAACTTGATGGTCGATGTCGAAGCGACGAATGCCAAACTTATTGAACGCCAAACCAAGATTGTGATGGAAGCAACTGAATGTGACCGCCAGACCGCAGAATCTGCATTACAACAATGTGATAGACACTGTAAGACAGCGATTTTGATGATTTTATCGGGCTTAAATGCCGATGAAGCTCGTCAATTACTCGCTAAAAACCATGGCTTTATTCGCACTGCCCTCAACATCGCAAAATCCGTCTAATCAACGGATATTTATGAGAGAAACAGTATGGCTAAAATAACCAATGAAATGATACAGCAGATCCTGCAACACGTAGGTGGCGGTCGTAATATCAAGCAATGCGGCAACTGCATGACCCGCTTGCGACTCACATTACATGATGACCAATTCGTGGATAAAGCGGCAATCAAACAAATTGCAGGTGTACTTGGCGTGATTGAAAGTGATGACCAACTACAAGTTGTTCTTGGTCCTGGTAAAGCTCAAGCAGCCGCAGATCTGATGAAGCAGATGCTAGAGAGCGGCGAAGCCGATGAGCTTCACGATGCGTCGGCGACGCAAGATCTGAAAGAGATCGCCTCTGCGAATAAACAGCAACTTAAGAAGAAACAAACCAGTGCAGTCCATCGGTTTTTATCTAAGTTCGCGACCATTTTTACCCCATTAATTCCAGGCTTTATCGGCGCAGGTCTGTTAATGGGACTAGCGTCATTGCTAACATTATTGTCAGCAAACCAAAATTTATTCCCTGCGGATTCAACTCAGCTGGACCATCTAAAAAGCTTAATTGCCTATATGAGCGTGTTTGGTAAAGGTCTATTCACCTTTATGGGACTGCTAATCGGTTATAACGCACAAAAAGCCTTTGGCGGAAGTGGTGTGAACGGGGCGATTATCGCAGCACTGTTTATTTTAGGCTACGATCCGGCTGCCACTAAAGGCTTCTATTCTGGTATGACAGACTTCTTTGGTTGGTATATCGACCCTAGAGGTAACATTATCGGTATCCTGATTGCCTGTATTTTCGGTGCTTGGGTCGAAAAACAAGTTCGTAAAATTATTCCTGCAAGCTTAGATATTATTTTAACCTCGACCATTACACTGCTCATCGTTGGGGCTGCTACCTTTGTTTTCATCATGCCTATCGGCGTATGGCTCTTCGAAGGAATGTCTTGGCTGTTCATGCACTTAAATGGTAACCCGATAGGAACCGCGGTATTAGCAGGCTTGTTCTTAATTGCGGTCATGTTCGGTGTCCACCAAGGTTTTATTCCTGTGTATGTGGCATTAGTCGAAGCCCAAGGCTTTAACTCACTATTTCCAATCTTAGCAATGGCTGGAGCGGGTCAAGTCGGCGCAGCATTAGCCTTGTATGTAAAAGCGAAAAAAGGCTCCGTGACGCGTAGCCAAATTGGTGGAGCGTTATTCCCAGGCTTCTTAGGAATCGGTGAACCATTGATCTATGGTGTCACGCTACCGCGAGTAAAACCGTTTGTGACGGCCTGTTTAGGTGGTGCTGCCGGTGGGTTCTTTATTGGTGCCGTAGCCTGGATGGGCTTACCTGTTGGTTTAAATACGGTGTTCGGACCTTCCGGATTAATTGCGATTCCACTGATGACCTCTGACCAAGGCGTGCTTCCAGCCATGGCTGTGTATGCTGGCGGTGTCTTAGTTTCGTATCTGTGTGGATTCATTTTCACCTACCTGTTTGGTAGTAAAAATGTCGATTTAGATTAGATGATGATTTGAATTGAACGATAAAAAAAGGCACTTAACGTGTCTTTTTTATTTATTGGAAATGGATTACTCCAGCCAAATTAATGGCACACAAGCGGCAGTTAATATCCCCATGACCAAATTGAAAATAAACCATGCACGTCGGCTACGTAAGAAGACACCAATCAAAGAACCAAATCCCATCCAGATCAAGCCTGCCGTTAAGTTCACCGCCACAAAAGCGATGCTCATCAAGATAATGGATTGAGTAAATAGCTCACCAGGCAGACTAAAACTGCCTACTGCGCCTAATCCCATCATCCACGCTTTCGGATTTAAGAACTGCAATAACCCGCCTTGGAACCATGTTACACTTTTAGAGGCTTTGCTATCTGTTTTCAACGGCTCATAGCTAGCAGTCGCTGTTTTCCATGCCAACCATAATAAATAAATGCTACCAACAATTTTCAGCACGATATGAATTGCTGGATATAATAGTAAGAGTGCAGCAACGCCGAATGCAGACAAATAAAGAATTGACTGCATTCCAAGCATTATTCCTAATAATAATCCGATACTACGACGGAATCCGTAGTTAGCGGCACAAGAGGTCAACAACATATTGTTAGGGCCTGGCGTGACTGCGGCAATGAATAAAAACGTAAAAAGCGAAAAAATTAGCCCCAGAGTCATTTATACTATGTTCCTCAACCTAAATATGTTTACTTGCATCACAGAAAAATAACAGTATGTTATGTGACTCTCAAGCGTTCCCACTAAATAAAAAATAAGGCCATGTCAGAAAATTTCCGCCCTATGAGTTGGGCAAAAAATCCACACCTCCAAACCTTATTACCAAGGATCTTTCGGCGTACCCCGAAAATTGTCCCCACATGGCAGCGATTAGAATTGCCTGATGGTGATTTTATCGATCTTGCATGGAGCGAAAACCCAGAACAAGCAAGTAAAAAGCCTCGTTTAGTGATTTTTCACGGATTGGAAGGAAATTTTAAAAGCCCTTATGCCCATGGGATGTTAGAAAGCGCCCAAAAGCAAGGGTGGCTAGGCGTAATTATGCATTTTAGAGGGTGTAGCGGAGAACCTAATCGCCAAAAACGTATTTATCATTCCGGTGAAACCAGCGATGCTCGCTATTTTTTACATTGGTTGAAACAAACCTGGGGGGATGCTCCAACTGCAGCGGTCGGTTACTCTCTTGGCGGTAATATGTTAGCCTGCTATTTAGCAGAGAATGGTGAGAATGCCGAATTGGATGCGGGTGTTGTTGTCTCTGCACCACTCATGCTAGAAGCCTGTTCCATCAAAATGGAAAAAGGTATTTCTCAACTATATCAGCGCTACCTACTTAACGGGTTAAAACGCAATGCAACGCGCAAGTTGGTACGCTACCCCGGCTCGCTTCCGCTTAATTTATTGCAACTTAAGCAGCTTAAACGTATTCGCGAATTTGATGATGTCATTACTGCGCGCATCCACGGCTTTGATGATGCGGCGGATTATTATCAAAAATGCAGTGCGCTACCTAAATTATCACAGATTACAAAACCCACACTGATAATCCACGCCAAAGATGACCCATTTATGGCGCCGGAAGTGGTACCAGATTTAAGCCATTTACCTGCAAATATTGAATACCAAATGACGGAACATGGTGGGCATGTTGGATTTGTCGGTGGCAGTTTTAGAAAGCCGCAAATGTGGTTGGAAACACGTATTCCGTTGTGGTTAACATCGTATTTGAATGAGCAAAAATCATGATTATTCCGTGGAAAGATCTCGCGCCTGAAACTCTAGAAAATCTCATCGAAAGTTATGTTTTACGCGAAGGCACCGATTATGGCACCCATGAGAAAAGCTTGCAGGATAAAGTGAATGACGTGAAACGGCAGTTAGTTTCTGGCGAAATTGTGCTAGTCTGGTCTGAGTTACATGAATCGGTAAATTTCATGCCTAATAACCAGTTTCGCCCGTAGCGCTGTTTCTCAAAAATAGTGGTCATGGCGTAAAACAGGGAGTCCACTATGTCAAAGAAGCATCCGATTATTGCAGTGACGGGTTCGAGTGGCGCAGGAACAACCTCAACGAGCCAAGCATTTCGTAAGATATTCCATCAATTAAATATCCGCCCTGCGACCCTTGAAGGGGATAGTTTTCATCGCTATACCCGCCCTGAAATGGATATGGCTATCCGTAAAGCCCGCGAACAAGGACGCCATATTAGTTATTTCGGTCCTGAAGCCAATGATTTTTCTCTACTTGAACAAACCTTAATTGACTACGCGACAACCGGTTATGGGCAGTCTCGTAAATACCTCCATACCTACGATGAAGCTGTGCCTTATGGGTTACAACCCGGTACTTTTACGCCGTGGGAGTCACTGCCATCCAATACCGACGTGTTATTCTATGAAGGGTTACATGGTGGTATTGTCACGCCAGAACACGATGTGGCACAACATGTTGACTTGCTGGTCGGCGTTGTACCTATCGTCAACCTTGAATGGATTCAAAAGCTTATTCGTGACACCACCGAACGGGGGCATTCTCGGGAAGCCGTGATGGATTCCGTAGTCCGTTCAATGGGAGATTATATTAACTATATTACGCCACAATTCTCCCGTACCCATATTAACTTCCAGCGCGTTCCGACGGTTGATACCTCGAACCCTTTTTCGGCAAAAGCGATTCCCTCACAGGACGAAAGTTTTATTGTGATTCGTTTCAGGGGATTAGAGCAGATTGATTTTCCCTATTTATTATCCATGCTAAATGGTTCGTTTATTTCAGCAATGAATACCATTGTGGTGCCGGGAGGGAAATTAGGTCTCGCAATGGAGCTGATTATGATGCCATTAGTGGAAAAACTCATGAAACAGCGTAATGGGTAGCTCAGCATTATAATTAAATAGATTAATGATAAGATGCTTATCGATAATAAAGATAAGCATCTGAATATAAACACGATTATACGTTTTTAATTTCGAAGCTATGAGTCACATTCACCGTTTTTTCTAACATGATTGCGACGGAGCAATATTTTTCCGCCGAAAGTTGGACGGCGCGTTCAACGACTTTGTCTGTTAATTCACGACCAGTGACAATAAAATGTAAATTGATATCAGTGAAGTAGCGAGGCGCTTCTTCGCGGCGCTGTGACGTTAATTTCACCTCACAATCAAGAATATCCTGACGACCTTTTTGAATGATGGAAACAACGTCAATCGCACTACATCCACCCGCCGCCATTAAAACCATCTCCATTGGGCTGGGCGCTTTATCCCCTGCATTACCATCCATCATAATTTGGTGACCTGATGCTGACTCACCTAAAAAAGAGAGTCCTTCTACCCACTTTACGCGTGCTTCCATTTTTATTCCTCTCAAAAAATAGTGATGTTTATCGCCTCATTGTTCCATATATCTAGACAATGTTATATCAGCATTATTAGGCTGAAGCGATACAGGGAAGACATTCGACATTGGATATGATACAAACAATGCTTAGTTGATAGGATTAAGATCAAAACTCAACGTTTCAATTGATTATATTATACAATTGATATTAATTTGCATTGGCCCATAGCAGCATTAATAATAGGCATCAATGTGACTTAATATGCTAAGCTAGACACTTTAAAGTCAGCCTTTCCCTACTTTTCGAAAGGTTGCAATAACATACAGAGGATAACGCTAATGGTTCTCGGCAAGCCACAAACAGACCCTACTCTTGAATGGTTTTTGTCACACTGCCATATTCATAAGTATCCATCCAAGAGCACTCTGATCCATCAGGGTGAAAAAGCAGAAACCCTTTACTACATTGTTAAAGGTTCAGTGGCTGCTTTAATCAAAGATGAAGAAGGCAAAGAAATGATTCTCTCTTATTTAAATCAGGGAGACTTCATTGGCGAACTTGGGTTATTTGAAGAAGGACAGGAACGTACTGCATGGGTTCGCGCAAAAGTTGCTTGCGAAGTCGCTGAAATTTCCTATAAGAAATTCCGTCAGCTGATTCAAGTCAACCCAGATATCCTGATGCGTCTTTCTGCGCAAATGGCGAATCGCTTGCAAACCACTTCCGAAAAAGTAGGTAACCTTGCATTCTTAGACGTTACTGGTCGTATTGCTCAAACATTGTTAAATTTAGCAAAACAACCTGATGCGATGACTCACCCTGATGGCATGCAAATTAAAATTACCCGTCAGGAAATTGGTCAAATCGTCGGTTGTTCCCGTGAAACAGTGGGTCGTATTTTAAAAATGCTGGAAGACCAAAATTTAATCTCCGCGCATGGTAAAACAATTGTTGTCTACGGCACACGATAATTTATTTTTCCGTCTAGCTTATTAGCTGGACTCTGAATAAAAAGGGTTTGTATCAGTGATATAAACCCTTTTTTATACATGTCAGTAATATAACCTTTTCGCCTGAACAAAAAATAACCGCGTTTTTTGATATTATAGAAAACATTCTTCTATATAGAATACTGAATAGTTAGCCAATAATTATTTAGGATTTCATTCATGACACACATTAATAATCTAAGCCATGCAGAGTCTCTTCAGCATTTAGAGAAATACCAAAAACGCTGTATTAACACTTTCTTGAAAAAGCAGGCTTTTTTCGAACATTTAGATGCGGCAAATCGCTCAACAACAAAATGCCCCGCATTAGCGAAAAAGCCGCTGGAAAAAGTCAACAATTTGCCTCAAACACGTTTTGTATCTTCATTGAGTATTGGTCGTTTAGTTCCTAATAGCCAACCTACCCAGCATGTTTCTAAGCCGAAGGTAGCGGTTATGTTTGGTACTCATTCAAACAAAAACATTGATACCCATTCAATTGAATTTAATAAGAGCTTCGTATTCTTTAAGAATCTTACGAGCAAATAGCATTCCAAATTTTTGCCATATGTAGCACCTTAATGAATATGCCACACTTTTGCCTAACCGCTATTTGTTAGGCCTTTTTTATCAATTAGTTAATTATCTAAAGTCGTTTTTTTATATTGCAAGTACATATTACTGAATAAACTAGCCTCATTTTTACATTATCAAGGTGAGGTATCATATGCCCATTTCATTCCCAAAAATTCGATGTGACACCAGTTCCGCACTCAAACTCTATATCCAAAAAACCAACCAAGGTTCATTAAGTTCTGAGACTAAAATTTCATTAATTGCCAATCAAATTGCTAAAATAAAAAGTCGTCATGATTTTTTTAATTTAAAAAATCATGAAACAGAATTAAAAGACCAAAACACCACTCACGATTTTATTATGACCACAATGGATGATGCATCATGGGATGATGAGTCATTTGAATCCTGTGAACAGTTGCCTGCTTGGAAACAAGAATTTTATGATGATTTTGTATCAAATAAATTTAAAAAATGGGATAAACAAACTAAACCATTAATCCATAATCATTACGATGGCACGGTATTTGCTCAATATTTTAATGCTAAAGAAGAACAGCATGAAAATAGCCTCCCCCCCACGCAAACACCTTCTGACACAGCCACACCACAAATATCCCAGCCTCCAGCCATTGCATTATCTCGAAAATTAAAAACAGTGAAACAAGAAAAGAAACAGATCAATACAACAGTAAAACCGACGGTATTCCGTACAGATGGCACTCCGGTGAGCGCAAAACAACAATTAGCATCCAGTGACCGACTATCTAAGCATAAATCGTCGAATTTAACGCTGGTAAACTTAACAAAAAATAGTCAGAAAGAGCACGTTACCCGACATACACCAAAATCGACGATCAAACCTGTTCGTAATGTGATATCAAAAACAACACACACCAGAATGAATTCAGCCAGTGAAAAAACTCGAGCGTCAACATCATTCAATCCGATATTAGAAGAGAGAAATATTCCAAATGAATTTTCTTATAAAAAACCGGAAAGCCCGGCAATACAGGAGACAAAATCTACGCCCAAAACGATAAAAACGAAGAAAATTAATGGCAATTTGATCGGACTTTACACATCAGGAAGTACAGTCAAATCGACAACTGACATGACGAAAAATAGGAGCACTGAAAATCAGCCAATAAAGAAAAATATCTCGTCGAAAAAAACCTTCAACTCTCGATTAGAACAAGAAAAATCAATTAATCGATTACAAAATCATCGAACTCAACAACCCATAATGCCGCAGTTACAAGATGAATTTGTTATGAATATCAACAAAGAAATGGTAAGAAATGCACAACAAATAGAAGCATTGAAAACCGATATTGCCGTGAAAAAACAGAAAGCAGAAATTATCAAACAAAGAATTTCCACCCGAAAATAAGTCTAAAGCTCAAAGAGGGTGATACCTCTTTGAGCTTTGAGTTAATTATTCAGCCAATAGCTTTTCTATTGCTGCCGTCAGTTTCGCCATCCCACTGTTAATCTCTTCCTCAGAAATAATCAGTGATGGTGTGAAGCGCAACACGTTGGCTCCTGCACTGAGCATCATCAACCCTTCTGCTGCACTGGCTTGTAACACATCTTTCGAGCGATTCAGTAATTTACCTTTGAGCTCTGCACCAATTAATAAGCCCATTCCACGAATTTCAGCAAAAATTCCATATTGGTCATTTAGCTTATTTAGGTGTGCGGTAAATAACTCACGGCGTTTTGCAACACCATCAAGCACTTCATCTGTATTGATAATATCGAATGCTGCATTACCGACTGCACATGCTAGTGGGTTTCCACCGTATGTCGTACCGTGAGAACCTACTTCCATCGTTTGTGCAATATCTTCAGTGGTGATCATCGCACTGATTGGAAAGCCGCCACCGAGCGCTTTGGCAGTGGTTAAAATATCAGGTGTCACATCGTAATGCATATAAGAGAATAGCTTCCCTGTACGCCCCATACCGCTTTGTACTTCATCAAAAATAAGCAATGCATTATTTTCATCGCAAAGTTGACGTACTCCTTGCAGGAATTCTAGAGTTGCAGGTGTCACCCCTCCTTCTCCTTGAACGGGTTCCAGCACGACTGCACACGTGTTTTCATCGATGACCGCTTTGACGGCATCAAGGTCATTGAAAGGCACATGAATAATATCTGCAGGCTTTGGACCAAAACCATCTGCATATTTTGCTTGCCCACCAACTGACACCGTAAATAATGTTCTGCCATGGAAAGCTTGCTTAAATGCAATGATCTTCGTTTTATATGGGCTATATTTGGTGATGGCATATCGACGCGCTAGCTTAAACGCGGCTTCATTTGCTTCAGAACCTGAATTAACAAAAAACGCGCGGTCTGCAAACGTTGCTTTCGTTAATTTTTGAGCCAGTTTTAGCGCCTGTTCATTCGTAAAAACATTACTCACGTGCCACAGTTTTTCGCTTTGGTCACGCACGGCCGCAACTAGACTCGGATGACAATGACCTAGCGCTAAAACCGCAATCCCGCCTGCAAAATCAATATATTCTTTACCTTGCTGATCCCAAACGCGGCTCCCTTCGCCTTTAACTGGAATAAATTCAGCTGGCGAAAAAATAGGTAGCATAACCTGATCGAAAGTTTGCCGATTGACTGCTTGTTGTTCTGACATACCCCTCACCTGCTCTTTATCGAATGCTTAAGTGAAAATATAAGCATCAAATATGAATAAAAAATCAATAAAGAGCAAGAGGAAAGGGTAAAATATGCATAATTAATTTTGCTAGCCGGAAAATATAGTGACTAGTATTTGAGGAAGTTACTCAACAGCTCATGACCTTGTTCGCTGAGAATACTTTCGGGATGGAATTGAACCCCTTCTATTGGCAGGGTTTTGTGGCGGATCCCCATAATTTCATCAATATCCCCGTTATTCAATGACCAAGCAGAAACATCAAAAGAAGCAGGAAGTGTTTCAGCCGCAATCACAAGAGAATGGTAGCGGGTCACAGTTAAAGGTCGGTTAAGCCCTTTAAATACCCCCTGATGGTTATGATGGATAGACGAAGTTTTGCCGTGCATCACTTCACGCGCCTTTACAACAGATGCGCCAAATGCTTGACCAATCGCTTGATGACCTAAGCAAATACCCAAAATAGGTACTTTGCCCGCAAAATATTTTATCGCTTCCAGAGAAATCCCCGCCTCATCTGGCGTACAAGGACCGGGTGAAATGACCAAATGGGTTGGAGCCAATTGTTCAATTTCTTCAATGGTAATTTCGTCATTACGTTTCACCAGCACTTCAGCCCCTAGTTCGCAAAAGTATTGGTATAAGTTGTATGTAAATGAATCGTAATTATCAATAAGTAAAAGCATAGTAGCCTATCCGACTGATTTTTATCATTATAAGTTTTTTGTTTATGCATAATTTATAGCGGTTAGCAATCAGAGCGCCACCCAAAATCCATAAATTTACACAAAGGGCGGCTATCATAGCACAGCCAAGACAGGAAAATAGCCTATTTAAGTCAAGTAATCTATTTTCAATATAAAAATTTCCATATAAAAATCATGGAATTATATTCACAGAGATATAACAATTTCATAATTGGACAAGAAATGCTTTAAATACAATAAAGTAAAATCACAACGGTCAGATGGGTAAAATCAGAAGATACGGTTAACCCACGAAAAAATCATGCATTCGCAAGCTAGGAAATAAGAAAAAATGCAAAGAAAGGGGTTTTAAACGAAATAAAGAGGATGATTAACGAAAACCATCCTCTTCATGAGAAAGATATTAAGGCTTTTTAATCACTTCAGCAGAAATAATCGTGATTGGTTCAACAGGAACATTTTGGTATGGTCCGACATTCTCTGTTTTGACTTTCGAAATTTTATCCGCGACATCCATTCCTTTAACCACTTTGCCAAATACGGCATAGCCAAAATCACGCTGTCCGTGATCTAAGAATGCGTTATCAGCAACATTAATAAAGAATTGGCTTGTTGCACTGTCTTTATTTGCACTACGCGCCATCGCAATGGTTCCACGTAAATTACGTAACCCATTATCAGCTTCGTTAGCAATTGGTGCACGAGTTTGTTTTTGCTGCAATTCTTTATTAAAACCGCCGCCTTGGATCATAAAGCCGGGAATCACACGGTGGAAAGTGGTGCCGTTGTAATAACCTTCATTAACATATTGCAGGAAGTTTTCAGTACTAACAGGGGCTTTTTTACTATTTAGCTCTAATTCAATATTACCTGCTGACGTCACTAATTTAACGTAAGTTTCACCAGCTGCTAATGCAAGAGAAGTTGTGCTCATCGCACAGACTGCCAATAATGGCACAAAAATTCGTTTCAACATTCAAGATCCCTTTTGTTAATACCCAAAAACATATTAATGCCCAATTCTAGAGCGAAGCGGGGGTAATTGCTAAAGATTTACCTATATTTACGCCGAATAGTTAAATTTCGCTAAATATAATTAATTGTAGGACATTTAAATGAGAAAGCTTTCGCATAATGTCATTCTCAAATAGATATAGCATCAAATATCCCCCTTTTGTTGTTTGTATGCTATTCAGTCGCTATAATCCCCCAGCCTTTTGAGGCTACTCAGGGAGAACCACCAATGGCAATTAAAAACCACAACTATCACATGACAAAATTTGTCATCAGTGCCCCCGATATCCGTCATCTGCCAAAAGATACGGGCATTGAGGTGGCGTTTGCTGGCCGATCTAACGCGGGCAAATCCAGTGCATTAAATGCATTAACACAGCAAAAAAGCTTAGCGCGTACCAGTAAAACACCGGGAAGAACTCAGCTTATCAACCTATTTGAAGTTGAAGAGGGCATTCGCCTAGTTGACCTCCCGGGCTACGGTTATGCCGAAGTGCCTGAAGACATGAAGCGCAAATGGCAGCAAGCTCTCGGTGAATATTTACAAAAAAGAGAATGTATCAAAGGGTTAGTAATTTTGATGGATATCCGTCATCCACTGAAAGACCTTGATATGCAAATGATCGAATGGTCAGTTGCGATGAACATTCCCGTCCTCGTTCTACTCACCAAAGCTGACAAACTGGCTTCTGGCGCGAGAAAGAAACAATTAATGGAAGTTCGCCAAGCATTAGCACCTCTTGAAGCTGAAGGCGATATTGAAGTGGAATATTTCTCGGCACTGAAAAAGATAGGTATTGATAAGTTACGTATCAAACTCGATAGCTGGTACAGTACTTCCGCAGAATAATCTTTTCGTTCCTTGTACGCCAATCGCGGCGTACAACGGTCTATGCCGTTAGCGCATCAGAATTTATGCAAAAAAAATGCTCCAGTCAAAAACTTGACTGGAGCAGCTAATATTCAGCTAAATCCGATTACGTGAAGTAAAAGGTCTGAAAGATAGAACATCTTACCTCTGTACCCTACGCCTGATAATGTACTTTATTTTTCGCTCGAAAAAAAGGCTTTTTGTAGTTTTTTTTCAAAGCTTACTACGATTCAGCCCCGAGAATCGTCTAAAAACTCGCATAAAACGTATTTTTACTACATATTTATGAGATCTAAGTCGCATAATTATCCCTTACGTCATTTCACTGATAGTTTTAAAATTCAGTGTTTTACCGACGAATTAACTGCAATTTAAAGAGAATAAAATGGCGGAAAGATTAACGCATGTTCCACTGATAAAAAAACACCCCAAACATTGTCTCCAACCTTTGGGGTGCCTTACATTATCTTTTGCTTTTAAAACCCAGACTAACCAATATTCTGAATAGCCCACCGTTTTATTAAACGTTTTTCTATTTTTATTTCTTTCCCAATCAATACTCTAAATAGTTCGCGGCTGTAGGTAGGCGGCAAACGAGGATATCCCTAGGAGCATACACAAGTATGTGACTAGGGTGGCCGAGTGCAACCTACCCCCCTACAGCCCGAAATATGATGAGTAAACGAGTATTAGTGGGCTTCGTCCCAGTTTGAACCCACACCCACCTCTACTTTGAGGGGAACATCCAACGTCATACTCTGTTCCATCAACTCCTGCACTTTTGCTTGTACTTTTTCTAGCTCGGATTCTTTGACTTCAAAAACCAATTCATCGTGTACTTGCATTAGCATGTCCGCACTTGGTTTTTCTGTTTCAAGCCAATTATCCACGGCTATCATCGCCTTTTTGATAATATCGGCTGCGGTACCTTGCATTGGTGCATTGATTGCTTCTCGCTCTGCCGCTTTACGACGCATACCGTTGCTCGACTTGATGTCTGCGAGATACAATCTACGCCCTTCTAATGTCTCGACATAGCCGCGTTCTGACGCTTGCAAACGCGTATTTTCCATATAACGCAATACGCCCGGGTAACGCTCAAAATAGAGATCCATATAACGCTGTGCTTCTCCACGAGGGATCCCTAACTGACGCGCCAGTCCAAATGCGCTCATACCATAAATCAAGCCAAAGTTAATCGCTTTTGCACTACGACGTTGGTCGCTGGTCACTTCCTCTAATGGAACACCGAAGACCTCCGCAGCTGTTGCTCTATGAATATCTTTCCCTTGCGCAAAAGCGGTCAGTAAGCCTTTATCTTGGGAAAGATGCGCCATGATACGCAATTCAATTTGTGAATAGTCCGCAGCCATGACCTTATAACCATCACGAGCCACAAACGCTTGGCGGATACGACGACCTTCTTCGGTACGCACTGGAATGTTTTGTAAGTTCGGGTCACGTGAAGATAAACGTCCCGTCGCAGTCACAGCTTGATGATAGGACGTATGCACACGCTGCGTTCTTGGGTTAATCATTAGTGGTAGTTTATCGGTATAAGTCGATTTGAGTTTCGCTAAGCTACGGTGTTCTAACAATAATTTTGGTAGTGCATGGTTTAAGGCTAGCTCTTCGAGCACTTCTTCATTGGTTGAAGCTGCGCCACTTGGCGTTTTCTTAATAACAGGCAATTGCAGCTTTTCGAACAAAATCGTCTGTAGCTGTTTTGGCGATGCCAAATTAAACTCTTCACCTGCCAAGTCGAATGCTTGTTTTTCCAATTCAGCTAAACGCGCCGTAATGACTTGAGATTGAGCCGTCAATACAGCGGCATCAATCAGAACACCTTTACGCTCCATCCGCACCAGCACAGGGACGAGTGGCATCTCAATATTCTGGAAAACATGGGCTAATTTTGGTTCAGACTCCAGTTGAGGATATAACGCTTGATGTAATAGCAACGTCACATCAGCATCTTCGGCAGCATAATTCGCCGCTTGCTCTAATGGAATTTGATTAAAGGTTAATTGCTTTTTACCTTTACCCGCAATCTCTTCAAAACTCACGGTTTTGTGGTTGAGATGACGATCGGCGAGGCTGTCCATATCATGGCGTCCCATACCCGCCACACTGTTCAACACATACGATTCCAGCATCGTATCAAACGCGATGCCTTTTAGTTCAATATCGTAATTTAGCAGGACTTCGGCATCATATTTTAAATTTTGACCGATTTTGCCAATCTTCTCATTCTCCAAGATAGGCTTCATAACTGCGATCACCTCGTCCAACGATAGCTGGGCAGGGGCATCAAGATAATCGTGCCCGACAGGTAAATACGCCGCGCGACCTGCTTCGATAGCAAAAGACATTCCCACTAAGCGAGCTTCTTGAGTATCTAAGCTGTCGGTTTCAGTATCAAAGGCAAACAGCGTCGATTCGCTCAGTTTTTTTACCCAACGGTCTAACTGTGCTTTGTCTAAAATCGTTTCATAATTTTCAGCACTCAGCGTCGGTACTGCTGGCTTAGCTTTTGCTGCTGGCTGGCTTTCTGGAGCACGATAACTTTCAGCGACTTTTGCAGATTTTGCACCTTTGCCGTCCATCCAAGTCCCATTTTCAACATCTGCTAGCCAACGTTTGAATTCATAACGGCTAAATAATGCATGCAGTTTATCCGCATCGAGCTCCGCAACTTTTAACTCTTCGCAAGGCTTATCAAGTTCAACATCGGTTTTGATAGTGGCTAACTGGTAGGATAAAAACGCTAATTCGCGGTTATCTTCCATTTTAGGCGCAAGGGTTTTAGAACCACGGAAACCTAATGGAGCAATAGCCTCTAAATTTTTATAGATATCTTCTAAGCTACCAATACCTTGTAACAACGCGAGTGCGGTTTTTTCGCCAACGCCTGGGACACCCGGAATATTATCCGATGAATCACCCATTAGCGCGAGGAAGTCGATAATTAAACTTGGTGGAACGCCGTATTTTGCTTCCACTTCTTCAGGTCCTAAAATGGTGTTGGTCATAGTATTAATTAGCGTGATATTTGGCTCGACTAATTGCGCCATATCTTTATCACCTGTACTGATTAACACCGGCATACCCTTGCTGCTCGCTTCACGCGCTAACGTACCAATCACGTCATCTGCTTCCACTCCGGGGATCACCAACAGAGGAAGTCCCATCGCAGCAACCATTTCATGTAATGGCTCAATTTGCGCGCGTAAATCATCTGGCATTGGCGGACGATGGGATTTGTAGCTTTCAAACAATTCATCACGGAACGTTTTTCCCTTGGCATCAAAGACAACAGCCACATGACTTGGGGTGTATTGCATGATTAGGCTACGTAGCATATTCAACACGCCATACATCGCTCCGGTTGGTTCACCAGCGCTGTTGGTCAATGGAGGGAATGCATGATAAGCACGGTACAGGTAGGAAGAGCCATCTACCAAAATAAGGGGATTTTCAGCAATCTGAGCCATAATCTGTCATCATCTTGTTTATCGGGAATGAATGGGGAATAGGATGCCACATTGTGGCTTCAGATACACCTTGAGATTCAAATTCCCACACAGTTATCGTTTTTTATGCTGGCGAATATCCTGTGGATAACTTTGTGAGTAAAATTTGGTTATCTAACGGATTCAATAAGTAAGAGAATTGCAACAAGAAAACAAGAAAATAAAATCAATGAGTTAGCGACTAGAGGTTTGATGTATCACAAATCAGGGGCGATGGTCGAATTGTGGATATTGATAACGGACAATCCGTAAATAAAAAGATAGCGGCAAGTTACCGCTATCTTCTTGGATTATTTTTTATTGACTAAGAAGTTCACAACTTTTGAGTACTCTTTAGCATAGTCATCTGCGTTATCCACAGAAATACCATTATTACGGATTTGGTACTTACCATCGACGAATAACGCTGGCACGCCGCGCAGTTTTAAATCTTGCGCTGCATTTTGCTGTTTCGCGACTAACGATTTCACAACAAAGCTATTCAGTGCTGCATCATATTCTTCACCAGTCACACCCGCTTTAATAAACGCATTACGGATATCTGCTGGGGTATTGATAGTTTGCGTTTTTTGAACGCCTTCAAACAGAATTGGGGTCACTTTATCTTCGACTTTCAGCACCATCGCGACTGCCCATGCTTGAGTCAGCTGAGCACCTAAAGGACCTAAGAAATCAACATGATAACGAGCTTTAGTCACGCCTTCTGGCAGGTTTTTCTCAACGGTCTGTGGTACTTTATATATGCTTTCAAACTGATAACAGTGTGGACAATAAAATGAGAAAAACTCTAGTACTTGCGGTAAATCCTGTACCGGAGGTTTAACATCAGAGTACTCTTTACCTTCTGAATAATTTGCTGCTGCGGCACCAAAAGACATGGCAATACCAATCAAAGCCAACATGATTTTTTTCATAGAAAACATTCTCCAAAAACACAGTCTTAAATATTAAAATTGCGGGTTCAATTGCAAAGGAACTTCCAACAATCGTTCGGTTTGCTGTGCAAACTCAATTGATTGTTTTTGCCAAAAATCAGCAGATTGGATCCATGGGAATGCTTTCGGAAAAGCAGGATCTTGCCAGCGACGAAGGATCCATCCTAAGTAATGTACCATTCGCATCGCACGTAGCGGTTCAATCAGCTTTAACTCACGTACATCAAAATCGCAAAACTCGTTATACGCTTCTAATAACGTATCCAGTTGAATAATTTGCTCTTGGCGTGAGCCATTGAGCAACATCCATAAATCTTGTACCGCAGGACCATTGCGAGCATCATCAAAATCCACCAGCCAAGCTTCATCCCGCCACAAAATATTACCGGGATGACAATCTCCTTGTAGGCGGATAAATGATTGCTGAGCAGGCCACAGCATTTTAACTTGAGCAATCAACTTATCTAACGAATCAATTAATGGTGTTTTATCACGCTCTCTAATTAATGAACTCGTAGCAATAATATTTCTAGGCTGATCGAGATATTCATCCACACCGATAGTCGGACGAAATGCAAAATTTCGTTGTTTGCCTATCTGATGGACACGACCTAATAAATGCCCTACCCCTTCAAGTTGAAATAAGTTATCTGTTTCATATTGGCGCCCTCCGATGCTCGGAAAGACTGCAAACATAAATCCACCAAACTCTAAAACAGTCTGCCCTGCAAATTCTAACGGTGCTGCGACTGATAGACCTTCATCTTGCAGCTCAAGGGTAAAATCATGCTCTTCTTGAATTTGAGATCGGTTCCAACGCTCAGGTCGATAAAACTTCACCACATAGCGCTGGCGATTTTCATCCTGAAATTGGTAAACACGATTCTCGTAGCTATTTAGCTCAGTGAGCCCTGATTCGGGATAAATACCCGCTTCCATCAACGCATCAAGGATCACATCAGGGGAGATTCCACTAAAGTTAAAGCTCGAATGTTCTGTTAAATCCATATCCATTTAGTCTTTTATGATGCCACGCGCGCGCAAAATCGCCGTTTTAAAATCATCCTCGTAATCTTTTTGAATACCAGGGATAACCGCATTACTATCAGTACCACGCATTTTCAGATGATAAATTAATACGTCGTCAGTCAGTTCAGATAAACTGCCTTTAAAACCCGCTTCATCAGCCAGTTTTTGCAATAGTTGCACGAGATTTAAATCTGAGTTGTCCTTCCATACTGGATGCAGAAGTTCAATGACTTCATTTAAACGATGGCATTTCATGTTTATTCCTTATCACGAATATTCGATACAAGTTACCAATAATCCTACAATAGAAAAAGGGAACAGTTGTCAATCTAAGTAAAGTTTAACCGTTTCTTGTATTAATATTCATTGATTTTATAGGAAAATAGAATAGATTTTAGCTGTAACTATACTCAAAAAATTATTTAAGTTCGTTGAAACATTTTCGCTAAGATTTTCAGAGATATTGAACATGTCATTTCGTCAGTCAATTACAGGCGTTATCCTCGCAGGCGGCAAAGGCACTCGCATGGGAGGGCAAGATAAAGGGCTCATACCTTTATTGGGTAAGCCGTTGTACCGCTATATTATTGAACGCTTACAGCCACAAGTTGGTCGGTTACTGATCAACGCAAATCGCCATCACGCCGAATATGCTCAAAGCCAGCTGCCTGTCTTTAGCGATTTGACGACCGATTTTTCAGGTCCGTTAGCTGGTATGCAAGCCGCACTGCATCAAGCCACGACAGATTGGCTGCTATTTGTCCCTTGCGATGTTCCTGAATTTCCAACTGACTTAGCTGAGAAAATGTTTCATGAAAAAGGTGAGCATCTTGCCTGCTACGCCTGTGATAATGAGCGAGAACACCCCACATTTACTCTGATTCATCGGTCTCTACAAAAAACCTTGGATGATTACCTCGCAAGAGGGGATCGCAAATTGATGCTATTTATGCGTGAAATCGATGCAAAAAGCGTCATGTTTACCTCTGAAACCGGCATATTTGCTAATTTAAATACGCCGGAAGATAGCCGTAACTGGGAGTTGCAACAAAAATAATCATGAGCCAGAACACGTTACCTTTACTCGGGATCACCGCCTACAGTGGAACCGGAAAAACCACCCTACTCAAAAAAGTTATCCCGCTACTGAGACAACGCCATGTCCGTGTCGGCTTAATCAAGCACACGCATCACGATATGGAGATTGATACACCGGGCAAAGACAGTTATGAATTACGCAAAGCAGGTGCAGATCAAACGTTAGTCGCCAGTAATCAACGCTGGGCATTAATGACCGAAACCCCTGAATGCAATGATATGAACCTGAATTACCTTGCCAGCCGTTTTGATCCTACCTCATTAGATCTGATCTTAGTTGAGGGCTTTAAAGGTGAGCCTATCGATAAGATCGCACTGTTCCGATCCGATGTTGGTAAACCCTTAAATGGCTTAATTGATGAGTATGTTGTGGCAGTCGCCAGCGACGAAATCATCGATACCAATGTCCCACAGTTGGATATCAATAATCCAGACCAAGTAGCTGATTACATTGTCTCTTGGTGGCAAAAAAGCCAGTAACCTAAATACACAAAACGCCTCATTGTAGGCGTTTTTTATGCACTTTTTCGCACGATGAGTTCCGGTTCCAGCTGAATCAGTTTTGGTTGATAGCAGGACTGAGTCCAAATCCCTTCCAGTAAAATCATGACTTGCTGAGCAATGCTATTCACTGGCTGCGCCAACGTTGTAAGTTGATACCCTTCCCATCCCGCCATTGGAATATTATCGCACCCAATTATCCGTAATTGTTGTGGGATCTCGATATTTAACCTTTGGCGGCAATAATCCATCACGCCTAGTGCCAAAGAGTCCGCAGCACAGAAGAGTCCCTCTAAGGATGTCATCTGCGGTTGATGCAATAATGCTGCCTCAAATCCAGCTTGGTAGCGGTAGCTTCCTGCTGATAAGCAGATCGGTTCTGGCTGACCTAATGCCATTAAATAACGCTTAAATCCTTGATAACGTTCATTTGATGCTTGACCATCCCCTCTTCCTGCCATAAATCCTAGCTTGCTTAATCCTAAACTTAATAGGTATTTTGCCGCCATTTCCCCCGCTAATTGATTATTCGTTTGCACTGACGGAATCAACCCTGTGGCATCAGCACGACCCAAGGTAATGAGTGGTAACGAGAGCTTTAGGCACAGATGAAAATGTTCCGCAGGAAGTGACCCTACCACCGCTACCACCCCATCAATTTGGTAGCCCGATAGTTGTAGAATCGCACCATCAAGATCGCTCGCCTGTTTCACACTCAGCAGCATTGGCTGTTTCCCATGCCCCTGTAAGGCACTAGATAACGCTTCAAACAAATAAGACTCATAGGGGTTCGATAAATCACTGACCAGAATAGCCACAATATTCGAACGTTTTTTCTGAGAGGGCATACCGAGCGTACGAGCAAAAAAATTGGGTTGATACCCCAACTTTTTCGCCGCTTCTAGGATTTTTTGCTGTTTTTTCGGGTGGATACTCGCGCCCTCCGTAAATGCCCGAGATACCGACGAACGGGAAACGCCTGCCACCTCAGCCACATCCGATGCCGTCACTTTTCGGTTGTGCATCATGATAAGCATTCCCCCTGCTGAGCCAACTGAAGAAACGGATATTCGACAATATGTTCACTCAAGCTATCTCGGGAACGCTGCTCAATATGATAAAGCCGCCATTGGCTATTCGATTTTGGAGATAACTTTTGTAATCGCTGGTGTAGAGACGCCCAAGAGCCATGACTCGGATGAATATCGAGGGTTTCACACTCCAAAAATACCCAATCACTTTGTAACGCCAGTTGTTCCCCTTGGGGCGAAATCTCACCATCCCCTGAGTAAAACAGGCTGCGCCCCGAATTCGCCGTCAGGTGCAAGCTACGATTACTCACCGAATGCTGCGTTAACGCCGTTGTCACTTTCCAGTCGCCAATATACTGTATGTCTTCACTATTTTGCCGAATAATGTCAAATCCTAATTGAGATTTAGGCCAGTGGGCAAACGCCAAAAGTGGCGTTAATAATGCCCATTGTTCCCGCTGAGCAATAATCGTAAGTGGGTGCTTACGCTGGTATGAATCCATCCAATTCAGCAAAGACGTTAATCCCAAACAGTGATCAGGATGGGTATGCGTTAGATAAATTGCGTCCAAGTCCTCCACATGCATTTTTCCAAACAGCGCTTGAGGAACTGACGGACCACAATCTACTAACAATTGGTAACCGAATTCTTCCACCAAGATACTGGCGTTTGTCCGCTCACTGTCATAAGCATCCCCCGTTCCTACGACGGTAATTTGAAAACTAGGCTGCATGGTTCGTCCTTATTTGTTGGGGCTCAATCCGTTGTTCCTGCGCATCAAAAAAATGTAACGCCGAACGCCCAACGTTAATCGGCAGCGCATCACCCGCAACACAAGCCTGATCACTTTCCACCACAAAGTGTTGACCTTGTAATGAACCATAATAGAGACGTGAATGCCCAAGAGGCTCCACGACAGAAATTGGCATGAGTGCATCGGGGTGTTGATTGTCTACCACGACTTGATTAGGACGAACCCCCACATATGCCGCCTCAATCGGTAATCGCCTATCTATCGAATTAAATACTTGTGGTGTCATAAAGTTCATCACCGGAGAGCCAATAAATGACGCTACAAACTTATTCGCAGGTTGGTTATATAGCGCTTCTGGCGTACCTACTTGCTCAATGCGCCCTTGATTTAAGACGACGATGCGGTCGGCTAAGGTCATAGCCTCAACTTGGTCATGTGTCACATAAATCATGGTGGCCTTTAGGTTTTGATGAAGCTGTTTCAAGTAAATACGCATCTCGCCGCGTAACTTAGCATCGAGATTCGACAACGGTTCATCAAATAAAAAGAGTTCGGGGTCACGCACAATTGCACGACCAATGGCGACACGCTGGCGTTGCCCGCCAGAAAGCGCTGATGGTAAGCGACCAAGTAAATGCGTCAGCTGTAAGTTTTCGGCGGTAGCGCGAACTTTCTGAGTAATATCCCGAGCGCTCATACCCGCCATTTTGAGCGGGAATCCCATATTTTTCTCGACACTCATATGGGGGTATAACGCATAAGACTGGAACACCATTGCCACATGCCTCAGCGAGGGATGCACATCATTCAAGCGCTGACCATTCAGTCGCAGCTCTCCTGCTGTTATCGATTCCAGCCCTGCAATCATGCGCAGCAATGTGGACTTTCCACAGCCAGAAGGTCCCACAAACACCACAAATTCACCCTCATCGATCGTTAAATCGACTTGTGGGATTACGCAGTGTCCCCCGTAACTTTTACCAATTTGAATGAGTTCAAGTTTTTTCATGATAAGTGCCTATTATTTCAATCCCATCGAGAAACCACGTAGTAAATAACGCTGCATATAGCCCGCAAGTGCCAGCATTGGCAGTGAAGAAACAATCCCTATCGCCATCATTTCACCCCATGCAGTGCCGTCTTCTGTCATAAAATTAGAAATAAACAGTGGGAGGGTGAATTTGTCCGGCGTATGAATAAATAACAGTGAAAACAAGAACTCATTCCAGCCTAGGATCATGGAGAAAATTGCTGTTGCCACTAGCCCCGGTGCACAGAGAGGAAAAACAATATAGCCCAAACGGCGTAATAGATTTGCGCCATCCATCGCGCCCGCTTCTTCAATTTCTAACGGAATATCGCGGATAAATCCAAGCAGCATCCAAATACAAAACGGCAAGGTATACACCTGATAAGACAAAATCAGTCCGATACGCGTGTTAAGTAACCCAACGTGATTCATCAGAGAATAAAGCGGAATAGCAATTACAATGGGCGGCATCATTTTGATAATTAAAACACCCAGTAAAAACACGTTATCGAGCTTTGCGGGAAAGCGATAACGCACTAAGGCGTAAGCACAAAAAAAAGCGAGTATCACAGAGAGTGCGGTAGCCCCTACAGAAATTAAAACGGTGTTACCAATTAACCTCAGCAAATCCCCTTCAAATAAGGATTTAAATGCCGAGAAACTCGGCTGGCTAGGTAATAGCTTAGCCCCCGATTGCAAAATTTCAGAGGGTGATTTAAACGCTGTGCCAAACATCCAAATAATGGGTAGCGTCATACTAAAAACGGCAATCCAAACAATTAACGTATGTATTTTTGCTTTCATAATCAGCGCCCTTTCATGACGTTACGGGCATAAATCAACGTCATCAGTAATGAAATCGCCAGCATCACTAATGCCGCCGCGCTCGCCATGCCTAAATCGAAGAATCGAAAACCGTATTTATAGACAAACATCGATAATGTCTCGGTGGAGTTGCCTGGCCCCCCACCTGTCATCACATACACTTTGTCGAATAACTTAAATGTATCGATAGAACGCAGTAAAAACGCCAACATCAGCTGTTTTTTGATTAACGGGAGCGTGATGTAAATAAAGGATTTCCAACCTTTTGCACCATCCACCATCGCCGCTTCGCCAATATCTTTAGGAATGGACTGTAAACCCGCCAAAATGATCAGAAATGCCATCGGTGTCCATTGCCATGTATCAACTAATGCAATGGCATACAGGGCTAAATTCGGATTGAATAACCACTCTTGGGGGTGTAGTCCAATAGCCACCAGCAAACTATTTAAAAAACCAAAATCATAGTTATACCAAGAGCGCCAAATCGATGAACACACCAGTGTGGAGAGCATCATTGGGTAGATAATGATAGGTAAAGCAAATTTTCGCCCAGCAAATTGACGGTTAAACAGCAGTGCTAGCCACAGTCCTAAGAGAACCTGGGCGATGGACGCTACTAGCGTAAAAATGAACGTATTTTTGATGGCAGCCAGAAAGAAAAAGTCATCGAACAATTCAGCAAAGTTTGACCAGCCAATAAAGTGATAACTATCATCGATATAATCTACCTGCCCAAATGCGTGATACAGCACGGATACGATGGGATACAGCGTCAATAATCCCAGCATAATAAGTGCGGGGAAAAGTAGCCAAAACAGCTGTTTACGATTTTCAAATAACATACTCAGCATTCCATAAAGGCGCTAGAAGCTAGCGCCATGAAAACATCACTATTTTTTGGTGCTACGTTCAATACGTTTTTGTGCTTGTTCCAAAGCTTGATCTGCGGTCATTTGCCCCATCATCGCCATTTGTAAAAAGTCCCCAAGAATACTTTCCACTTCTGCCCAATTTTGAATACGTGGGCGCGCTTTACCGGCCTCTAATGCGGCGGCTTGTTGTGGGTACCAACGGTATTGATTTACGACTTGGGGGTCTGCATACACACTATGACGGGTAGGTGGCGTACCAAAATTTAGCGCTAAAGCTTTTTGCATCGCTGCACTGCTAGCAAATGCGAGGAATTGCTCGGCTTCTGCTTTGTTTTTCGCATCCGCCGGAATGGCTAACTGCCAAATACCTAACATTGGTGCTGACTGCCCTGTTTCTGCGGGAGGTGCCATCATTTCCATTTTACCCACCACATTTGATACCTTGGCATTATCAAGATCAGGCACCCATGCTGGCCACACTTCGATTGCCATCGCCGCTGTGCCTTTTTGTAACGCATCACGCACTTCATCGGCGTTATACACATCGACACCTTTCGGTGCATATTGCTTCATCGCCAAGAACGTTTCTAACGCTTGTTTGGCTTGTGGAGTATTTAAGGTTGGTTTACCGTTAGCATCAACAACATCGCCACCATATCCCCACAGAATTGGTAAAAATCCCGTCACGATCGGGTTACCTTTCACACCACGATAAACCACGCCATTGGCTTTGCCATCTTGGCTAATGGTTTTCGCTGAGTTCAACACATCCGTCCATGTTTTCGGTTGCTGAAGTTTATACTGGTCGAAGAGGTCTTTATTCCAAGCGAACATCGCCACGTTACCTACCATTGGTAACGCATAGGTCGCCCCTTGACCATCTTGGCGACCAATATCCACGGTGGATTGAATAAAGTCTTTATCGTGTAATGCATCAGGAAGCGGAGATAACCACTTATTAGCAAGGAACTCAGGTGCTCATGTGTCGTCCATTAAAATCACATCATAGTTGCCCGTCTTTTCGCGCATGGAGAGCACGACGCTTTCGTATAACCCTTTACTTGGACGCTTCACTAGCGTGATTTCTGCTTTTGGATTATTTTTTTTATATTCATCGACAACAAACTGCATCGCATCACCGTAACTACTGTCTCGACCGGCAATAACTAATTCTGCGGCGCTAGCGCCAAATGTTGAGGCGATCAGAGCTGATGCCAATAATGTGCGCTTAATCATTTGCTTCTCCTAGTGTTTGGTTTTGCAGTACGAATTTTTGTTAAGTGATTTTTTTTGCACGCGTGTTCAAATTGCCATGGCAGGCTACGGCGGGGAGATGACAGTGAGATGAATAAGAAGTGAAGGTTTTATGGAGTATAGGTTTTATGGCGTGTAGTGAAGACGATTAGCATTACATTGCTACTTTCTTTAGTATGATGACAATAACTTGCATAACATCCTAATTGAGAGCTGAATGACTCGCACCCAACGCCTACTCACGCTGATCCAGATCCTGAAAGAGAATCGCTATCCGGTTACCGCAGACGCCCTTGCCTGTCAGTTAGAAGTGAGTGTTCGTTCCATTTATCGTGATATTGAATCGCTACGCGACCAAGGGGCTGAAATTACTGGTGAAGCTGGCATCGGTTATCAGTTAAAAAGCGGATTATTACTGCCACCATTGATGTTCGATGAAAATGAATTGGAAGCGCTGATTTTAGGGTTACGCTGGGTAAAAAGTAACGCTGATACAGAACTCAAAAATTCAGCGCTACGCACGCTCAATAAAATTAATGCCATGGTGGGTAAAGAGGCGCAGATCATCCTAAACAGTAATACTTTATTTGCCCCGACAACTCAACTTAATGAAGTTGACGAGCATGTGGCTAAAAATTTGCGCTTGAGTTTACGGGAAGAGCGCAAAGCCAAAATAGCGTATATGGATATTAAAGGGCAACCCAGTGAACGGATTATTTGGCCGATTGCGGTGGGCTATATGAAAGATACCCAAGTGTTAGCCGCGTGGTGCGAGCTGCGCCAAAGCTATCGCCATTTCCGCTTAGATAGAATGCAATCTTACACCGTGTTAAGCGAGACACTTCCCTACCCGAAAGGCTATTTACTCACCCGTTGGCAACAAGAAGTCTTGTGTGTCACTCCTGACAATTTCTGACACTGCTCTCGCCTATAGTGAGTGCTCTACTTCATTTAAGGAAAATCACGATGAGCGAGCTAGTTCTATTTACCAATGCAATGTCCCGCGGCAATACCGCTGAATTACTCTTAAAAATGATGGACGTTCCCTATAAGCGCATTGAATTAGCTTATGGTGCAGAGATGCACACCAAGGAATACCTTGCCATTAATCCGATGGCAAAAGTACCCGCATTAGTTGATGGAGATGTCATTGTTACTGAATGTGCGGCGATTTGTCTTTATTTAGCCGATAAATTTATTGAAAAAGGCTTTGCTCCAGCACTCAATAGCCCTGAGCGTGGTGCTTATTACCGCTGGTTTTTATTCACCGCAGGTCCGATTGAATCTGCGTTTACCGTCCTTGATTTAGGCGTGGAATTAACAGAAGAACAGCAAAAATCGTCAGGCTTTGGCAGCGTTGAACGCACTTTAGCAACACTAGATGTCTGCCTTGCCAGTGCCAAGCCCTATATTTGCGGTGAAACATTGATGGCAGTTGACGTATATGTGGGCTGCTTTGTGATGTTTTTAACTAAATATTGCAACTATACCGCCACCCCTGCGATGCAAAAATATATGGATAACTTAGCAACACACCCAGAGATTGCTGCGCTGCTGGCGATGTAGTACGTTCTCTACGCATCCCTTGAAAACATGTCGAATGAATTCAAGGGATCGTAATGCCACCACCAACGAACCGCATCAAAATCAATCGGCTGAGTTGCATTAAATTGTGACTCTGGAAGTTGCTCCGTCAAACGCCCTCCCTCAAACACACTCTCCCCGCCCTGACCGCTGATAGATTTATAGCGTCGTGTGTTTTGTGACCAGACTGTCGCGCCCATATAGTAGCGAATCAACGTTTCAATATATTCGCAGACACCCGCAGGGGCTTCTTTTTCAATATCTTTTTTCAAACGCAAAATCAGCCCAAGTAGCCGATCACGCATCTCTAAATATTCCTGAATTGCCTCATCGAGCCCATATTGACGCTCACGCATCAGCACACGAATTAAATTATGTTCTTTATCCGTCGCACCACGTACAGATTCTTTGATATAAGCGTGAGGCTCCGCTTCCCATACCATTAAGTTGGCTAGCGCTTCAAATAACACGCGAACTTTACGATTTTCATAGTCACTCTGAGCAATATCCACATTTGCAATAATGTGCCCTAATGTCGGAAAAGCAAGTGCGCCACCTCCCGTTAAACGGATCGTCATATAATCATTCAATGAAGGGGCTGGGTTCACGGCTTTCCACATTTCTGCCATCATATACACCCGCATATACTCCACAAACCTCGCGGTTTGTTCTGCCGTTGCGTATTTATCTAAGCGAATACGTAGGTCGCGCGCAGCAAGCGCGTATCGATCATTAGATAGCTTGTATTCCGGCACCTCAAATTGTCGCCAAATCTCTGCTGAATATTGAATCAGCTTTTCAGGTTGATGTGCGACTTCCCCCTCATCGCAGTATTCATCGTCGTAAGCAATTGACCACATACAAAAATCAATGCCGATTTGCAGTAGCTCATCACTGCCGACCGGGAACATTAACGAACCAAACCATGCACAATGACAGTTTGCCAGCCGCGCTCGTTGGGTGTCATCAGCGTATAACTCAAAGTGGTCAGCATAGTCCCGAGTGACTTTTTCAAATGGGTGATGGTCATACTCATCAAGTTGAATATAAGGTGTGGGATTGTTGGGATAAAAGCTAGGATGAATAGCGGGTAAAAATGGGTGAGGTAGAGAAGGAAGTTGTAATGGCATGCAATGACCTCTTTATTTTTTCTCGACAATGATGCTGTAAGTGGAAACTTTGTTTTTTAACAGTGCGACAGAGAAGTTTTCGGCTAAAACCCGTAGCTCTTCTAAAGCCCCATCGACACCTTCAGGGAAATGGCGTTCAATATTGGCTTTGGATTCCATTAACCAACGGGCGACATCAATATTTGACGGTAGCACCCGAAAATCGTTAATAACGAATCCGCTATGTTCAATAACTTGCCGAACATACTTGGGAGTTTTGCGGTATTTGCAAGCTAATCGGTCAACTTCATCGGGGGTATCTGACTGATATTCATCCAATTCTATATTGTATAAATTATCTGAAATGATGATTTTTCCACCCTTACGCAATCTTGGATATAGCGCAGAAAATACTTTTTCGAAAACATCGTTGGTGAAATGGGAAATTACGCCGCGAATAATCGCTAAGTCATAATATTTTTCTTCATCGGATAATAATGAGAGGTCATGAGCTTGGCATAAATACAGATTGATTCGCTTACGAAGCCGCTCGTCACTATAGAGTTGATCGCAATAATCAAGCTGTTGGGCGCTAATATTAATGCCATCTAGGGTGGCACATTCCGTAAAGTATTCGGCTAAATATTTCAGCGTATATCCCCAGCCACACCCTAGATCCAGAATTCGTCCCACCGCTGGTCTGTTGGATCCCGTAACACCCGCTAGAAAAAGCTGCTGATTGAGATGTCGTAATCCTGATTTATCTAACGATGACAAGAGCCTACCATCGAGATAGTTTTCATTGGAAATGAAAGGACCATCATAAACACCAAATTGGAACAGCAATAATTCGCCAATCGCTTTTTTCCATTTTTCGGGGTCTTCACTGTAAGTTAAAGCGACTTTATCGCCATATTCATCATGTTGAACGCTGTGAATTACATGGTATTTTGCACCACATTGTGGCACACCATCAGAAAGCAACGGATCCATATCTACTCCACAAAAAATAAATGATGGAGGGAAGATAATAGGAAGCATGCCCAATTAATAATGTAAAAATTAATAGGGGCTGATAAGAACCTTTCGGGGGAATTAAAAAGTAAAAAGGCCAGATATTATCTGACCTTCTTTTTTATGACTTATTTACACGCAAATGCTTAACGCATTGTCACGAACTCTTCTGCACCGGTTGGATGGATTGCGACGGTATTGTCGAAATCTTTCTTGGTTGCGCCCATTTTTAGTGCAACCGCGAAGCCTTGCAGAATCTCATCCATACCAAAACCAATTCCATGAATACCAACAATTTTTTCATCTTCACCCACACATACCAGCTTCATGCGACATGGTTGGCGATGAGAAGTGACTGCGGTATACATCGCGGTAAATGAAGATTTATAGCATTTCACGGCATCTGAGCCATATTTTTCAATCGCTTCTGGCTCAGTTAAACCCACAGTACCAATTGGTGGATGGCTGAATACAACCGTAGGTATGTTGGAATAATCTAAATGCTCATCTGGTTTGTTGTTAAATAAACGCTCAGATAAACGACGACCCGCAGCAACCGCAACAGGCGTTAATTCAACAGCACCCGTGTTATCACCGACAGCATAAACACCCGCTACATTGGTATTTTGGTACTTATCGACCTTGATATACCCTTTCGCGTTCAGTTCAACACCCGCCGCTTCAATATTCAGGTTATCCGTCATTGGCTCACGACCGATTGCCCAAATCAACGCATCAACGGTTTGCTCATGACCATTTTCTAATTTAAGTGTCAGTGAACCATCTGCATTTTTTACCACTTCTTTCGGAATGGATTCAGTATGCAGTGTTGGACCTTCGGTGTTCATCACTTCCACTAGCGTTTCAACGATGAGTGGGTCAAAAGCACGTAGAGGCGCATGTTTACGAACAAACAGGTGTGCTTCGCTACCTAAACCATTCAATACACCTGCCAGTTCAACCGCAATATAGCCAGCACCGACAACAGCAACGCGTTTTGGTAACGCTTCCAATTCAAAGAAGCCATCGGAAGTCATGCCATATTCTGCACCGGGGATCGCGGGGATCACTGGGCGTCCACCTGTTGCGATCAGAATATGATCCGCAGTGTAGATTTCACCATTGACTTCAACAGTATGCGCATCAACGAAACGGGCAAAACCTTTAATTACGTCAACTTTATTATTACCCAGCACGCGGTCATAAGATTGATGAATACGGTCGATATAAGCAGTACGACTTTCAATTAATTTCTTCCAATTGAAATCATTGATGGTGGTGTCAAAACCATAGTCTGGACCATATGCACGAATCGCTTCGGAAATTTGCGCTGCATGCCACATCACTTTTTTCGGTACACAACCGACGTTAACACAAGTGCCGCCTAACTCTTTGCCTTCAATTAGGGCGCACTTTTGTCCGTACATCGCGGCACGGTTCATTGACGCAATACCGCCGCTACCGCCGCCAATTGCAATATAGTCGTAATGTTTGCTCATAACTTGGTTATTCCCATTTGTTGAATTACGAATACGTTAATATTCTCTTATTATGCTATGTAAACATAAACATTTAAGATAGCTATTGCCTGTTACTGCAATAGCCAGAGTCTATTGTTACTCAGGTACAATCCACTCAACTAATGTATGTCCAGTACCTTCTGGCACCAGTGTTTTATGTAACCACGGCAGGACATTTTTCATCTGCTGCTCAAGTTTCCAAGGCGGGTTAATCACAATCATGCCCGATGCGGTCATTCCGCGCTGGTCACTATCAGGGCGCACGGCTAATTCAATTTGCAGAATTTTACGGATCCCCGTTGCTTCTAATTGATGAACCATACGCTTAATTTGCTGGCGTAGTACCACTGGGTACCAAATCGCATAAGTGCCAGTTGCGAAACGTTTATAACCTTCCATAACGGCTTTTACGACGGCTTCGTAATCTGATTTCATCTCATAAGGTGGGTCCATCAGCATAAAACCACGACGACTTTGAGGTGGTAATTTTGATTTTAATTGTTGGTAACCATCTTCACGAGCCACTTGCGCGCGGCTGTCACGAGAAAACTCAGTACGCAGTAATGGGTAATCACTAGAGTGTAACTCGGTTAAAACCAGTTTATCGTCTTCACGCAGTAAATATTTCGCTAATAATGGCGAACCCGGATAATAACGTAAGCGCCCATTTTCGTTTAAACGACGCACAATGTTCATATACGGGAGAAGTTCCTCAGGTAAATCTGGTTGCTCCCAAATACGTGCAATCCCTTCGAGATACTCCCCTGTTTTTTCTGCATGTTCGCTGGTTAATTGGTAGCGACCCGCACCGGAATGCGTATCCAGATACAGAAATGGTTTCTCTTTTTCTTTAAGAGATTCAATAATCAGACTTTGCACCGTATGTTTGAGAACATCCGCATGGTTGCCTGCGTGAAAGCTGTGACGATAACTTAACATGTCGCGTTTATTTCCTGAGGAATTCAGCGGTCACCATTGTGAACGCTGTTAAATAGAGTCTGTAAAGAAGGTCTGTTGAATGAAAAATAGACCGAATAATTTCTTTCGCGCCATTATAGCTAAAATTTGATGGGATTGTCATAGTGACAAAACATGACAAAATTACACATGACCTTTCTTTGCCGAAAAGTTATCCTAAGCAAAATTTAAAACCATAACAAGGAAAACCAATGAAACGAGTATTCATAATATCCTCCATTTTAACCTTATTTTTAGTGAATAACTCTGCAATGGCTGGAAATTCATCACAGGGTTGTGAAATTAAAAAACAGAAGATTGAAACTCAGCTCAAATATGCGAAAGAGCATGGTAATACATATCGCATCAATGGGCTTGAACGTGCTCTCGACAATGTGACTCGCTACTGCACATCCGATTCACTCTATCGTGATAGCCAGGAGAAAATCGCTGAGAAACAAGAAAAAGTCGCTGAACGCGAAGCTGAGTTACAAGAATCTATCCAAAAAGGTGATCCTGAAAAAATCGCTAAACATAAGCGTAAAGTGGCTGAAGCCAAAGCTGAATTGAAAGAAGCCCAAGATCTTGCGGATATCTACAAAGACACGCTTTAATAGAAAAATAAATATAATCAAATAGTTATATTTTATTTTTCACCTCACCCCATGCCTAATTTAGGATAAATAACGGCATGGGGTGAAATTACCAACAAACATAGGCTATAGTATAAAATAATATAGAATGGTGAATTATAAGCATATTTTGATTAAGCAGTGAAAAGGGGAACGCATGTCAGACATGCAAGATGAGCAACAAAAAGAGACCAACAAATTAAAATCCACTCTAAACAAAAGCCTAGATGGTAGTAAAAAAGCCCTAACGTTCTCAATGAGAGTGGTCGATTTTGTTTGTGCAATTCCATTTATTGCGCATTTAATCCGCACTGCCCAACGTTTTACCGATAGAATGGGCAACCAGTTTGGTGCCGCAATTACCTATTTCTCGTTTTTATCCCTGATCCCTGTACTAATGTTTAGCTTCGCTGCGGCGGGTTTCGTGTTAGCCAGTAATCCTGAATTACTTGAGAAGCTCATTCGTGGTATTTCCGCAAATATCACTGATCCGACGTTAGCCAATACGCTTGAGCAAACTATCGACACAGCAATCCGCCAGCGTACCACCGTGGGATTAACTGGTTTAGCCTTAGCCGTTTACTCTGGGGTTAACTGGGTAAATAACTTACGTTTGGCGATTTTGGCACAATCTCGAACAGTATGGGAGCGTAACGAAGCAGAACAAGAAAATATCATTTTCCGTTATGTTCGTGACTTTTTTGCCCTCATTGGCTTACTTATTGCGCTTATTGTCACCATTACCCTAACGTCTGTCGCAGGTTCTGCGCAAGCGACGATTGTTAGCACCCTTGGATTAGACAGCATCGAGTGGCTTAAGCCCGTTTGGACACTGATTGGCTTAGCGATCTCCATTACCGCCAACTTCTTATTATTTTTGTGGATTTTCTGGATATTACCGCGCATGCAACACCGACGCCGTTCACTGTTAAAAGGAACGTTGCTAGCTGCAATTGGTTTTGAAATTATCAAATCGATTATGACGTGGATTTTACCTACCTTAGCATCATCACCATCAGGAGCGGCTTTCGGTTCGGTGCTGGGATTAATGGCATTTTTCTATTTCTTTGCCCGATTAACGTTATTTTGTGCAGCTTGGATTGCCACCGATGAGCCAAAAGGCACAACCCAAGACGTACTCATGTCTTAACGTCAACAAAGGGGAATGAGCTGTTCACCATTCCCCTAACTCTCTTACACCATCTCTTTCACCAACGTTTCCATTAAATCTTTTGCGCTCATTTCACGCACTTTCGCCACATTTTGCCCTGCCCAATGAGCCGCATAATCATCACTACCATACTGGGTTGCTGCTGCATTAAGCTGCTTACCAACATCATAAGCAATGGGGTAATCGGGTAATTTACTCACATCATACTGCTGCCCTGTCTGCATAAACTCATTAAAAATGCCACGGGCAGGTCGACCGGATATTGCAGCCGTTAAATGGGTATTATCTGTGGTTTGACTCTTTAATTTACGACGATATCCATCGTTTGCCGCAGATTCAGGACACAACAAAAATGCAGTGCCTAATTGAGCCGCAGATGCGCCATGATTAAGTGCTTGTTTAATATCAGCACCATCCATAATTCCCCCTGTTGCAATAATTGGTAACTGGGTATGCTTGGCTAACAATGCCACCAGCTGATTAGTCGTGAGTTCCTCATCTTTGGCTTGTACATCAAACATACCACGATGCCCGCCCGCCTCAATTCCTTGAGCAACAATGGCATCAATACCTGCATCTTCGATTAATCGCGCTTCCTGCAAATTGGTCGCCGTCGCCATCGTGAAAATACCTTTTTCTTTCAAGGCGTTGATAATTTCACGAGACGGTACATTAAAATGAAAGCTCACTACCGCGGGTTGCATTTCTAAGAAGAGCTGTAGCATCGCAGGGTTATCCAAGAATGAAAGATAGATTTCATTCAATTGTTCCGGAGATTGGCGATTAAATTGTTGAAATTTTGGCTGTAAATGTGTCAGCCAAGCCTGCTCATTTTGACTATTACGCTGTGGTGTCGCATGGCAAAACACATTTACATTGAAGGGCTTATCCGTTAACGCTTGAGTCGCCGCTATCAATGTTCGAGCTTGCTCTACCGAACACGCACCTAAAGCAAGGGAGCCTAATCCGCCCGCTTCACAAACAGCAGCAACCAAAGCAGGCGTAGAAACCACTGCCATCGGTGCTTGAATAATCGGATAACGTAGATTGAGGCGATGCCGCAATACATTCGAGTTATTCATACTTTCCCTTTCCTTTTTATGCTTACGCGACAGATGAATGACATGTTAATAAATTGCATATAATATGTATCTTTATCATTCTATCCCAATATTTTCCCAATGAACCTAACTGTTTATCGGAATGTGATAGCGACCGCATTTCTCATGACTATCATAAAATTAGCGTATTAAACGCATTTTAAGCGTTTCTGTTATCGCCATAACATCACTAAGATACAGAGAGTCCATCCCTAAGGAAGCCGTCCATGCAAATCTCTCTGTTAGAAAATTTACCTTGTGGTGTTGTGGTGTATGTCCGTAATCACTCCCAAGACTGCGTTGGAACATTTTGCGCACGTGGAAGCGATCTTTCTGGAGAACCGTTAACAGTCGATACGCCTTTGCGTATTGCCAGTAATACGAAGCCGTTTACCGCTGCGGCGATTCTACGTCTCGCTGAGATGGGAAAATTGTTCGTTGATGATAGCATTTCTCACTATATCTCCCCCAAATACAATCAATTGCTCACGCCTAAATATGATACTGATGCTATTACTATCCGCCACTTACTCAGCCACAGTAGCGGATTATTAGATCATGCCAATGAAGAGTACCTCAAAGAGGTATTAAAGCGCCCAGACTATCAATGGACGCGAACAGAGCAAATTGAGTTATATGTTCAGCAAGATCATCCGTTTTTTCCGCCTTCTGAAATGTTTATCTACTCTGATACAGGCTATATTTTGCTTGGAAATATTATTGAACGCATAACAGGACAAACATTGGGAGAAGCCGTTCGAGAATTACTAAAATTTAATGTAATTGGCTTACAGTCCGCCTATTGGGAAACGTTTGAATACCCAAGCACAACTGTACCACGCGCGAAACAATACTTAGGTAAGCTCGATTGCTCCGATATGGATCCTTCCATGGATGTTTATGGCGGCGGAGGTTTAGTCATGTCATCAAAACAAATGGCGCAGTTCTTTGAAGCTTTGTTCTGCGGGAAAATATTTGATAAACCAGACACATTGAAAACCATGTTAAGTGCAGGAGACCATGAAGGAGCAAGTCATTATCGACTTGGGATTATGGCAAAAGAAATCAATGGGATGATGCTATATTCTCATTTAGGTTTTTGGGGTTCAGTCGCTTACTACTCACCGGCAACTCAAACAAGCATCGCGGGGTTTGTTGATCATCGAGATTCGCGAAATGTTTTGATTCAAGTGGTTGAATCCCTCTTAACCTCAGCGTAAAAAAAAGCCCTCATAGAGGGCTTTTTGATGAAGATAATGTATTAGCGAGTCAGTGGTGCAGGTATTGGTAGTGCCGGTGCAGGCTCTCCATCTTGCGGCTCTGCGACTGCTGAAGCTTCTGGAGCAGGTTCCACAATCACTGGTGGAGCAGGCCATAACACTTGCGTGAATTTTTGGCGAATCTGCTCTGCATCCATGATCTGTTTTTCTTTTGGCTGAGCTAAAACAATTGCGGCTTCTTGAGATAATAAACGACGAGCTTCCATGTTGACTTGCTCAAGATTTTGGCTGCCTAAGAATGCTTGTCTGAGCAATTGATACTGCTCAGGTGCAATATCTACCACTCCATTTTGCTGAGAAATCAAACGTTGGCTAATCAACACGTCGGTACTGGTACGTGCATACGCAGCAAACAACTGTGACAATTGCACTTGTTTCTCTTTCATCATGTCGTTGAATAGCTCTGGGTCGATACCATTTTGGTTGATTGCCGCCAACTCATTTAAAACCACATCCGAAACAGCTGCCATTTTTTCTGGCGGCGCTGAAATCGCTAATGTGCAGCTTGCTTTTTGATATTGAACACGGCAATCCAGACCTGGCGTTACACCATCGTCAACAAATTTCTGCTTAAAGGTTTTCTGTAATGAGCGGTAAATAGCTTCACGCGCCAGATCACTTCCCCAATAACGTAACAGTACATTGGAATCTTTAATCGGTAACCAATCGATATCCCAAATCAGAGAAAGCGTATCTTGTGTTGCTTTATCTTGCAGAATATTAATAGATTGCGGCTTGACTGATGATAATACGGCAACTGAAACTGGTTCAGAACGTCTACCTTCTAGTGATGAAAACGCTTGAGTGATGCTATCAGATAACATACGCGCATCGACATGCCCAGCCACATACAGTGTCATGACATCGGGTGTATACCATTTTTGATAAAACGAGTTCACACTCGCTAAATCTACTTTACCGTTTGGCTTCTGCCCTGGATCGTAGCCTAACATCGCTGAACCATTAAGGCGTGCACGCCACACAGGATCATTCGCATTGACAGGTAGTGTTGCCACTGGGACATTCGGTACGTTTAACCCACTTTGTAATGAGTTTTCAGTGTACTGCGCTCCAGCTACTGATGTTGCAAGCCAACTTAACGCCTGTTTGATAAGATCAGGACGGTTGTTTGGCAAACTTAAACTGTAGATTGTGTAGTCGTAAGAGACAACGGCTGGAGGTAAGGGCATATCAGGATCAGTCGCCTGACGCCAAAAACTTTGTAATGTAGCAGCAGGAAAAGCGTCAGACTGATGAAGTAGCGCCATCCGAGGGATCAGATAGCTGTACCCTTTTTCACTGGCTTTCTCAGATAATGAACCTGTTTTAATGGCTAACCGAAGTTGAATTCGGTCATTTGGACGCTGTGGTGTTTGTAATAACTGCCAATTAAAGCCATTCTCGAGCTTTCCTTGCTGCCATGCTGGATCGGGTTGTAAAGGTTCAGCACTTGCAAAACCAGTGACTGATAAAAGTACCACTCCGATGATATATCGCACTTTCAAACCCTGCATGTAGACCCCTATGTTCTTTATATCCTTGTATTTAACCGTAAACAGCAACAGATGAATTAACGAAAAACGCTAATTGACTCGGTTAAGCGATATAATTTGGCTTCATCAAAAATTTGATTATCACTATACCCGAAAAAAACATCGTTGCATGTTATTGAGATCATTGGACTGCACTCACTACACTAAGTCGCTACGTTGATCACTAAAATACATCTTGAATACCGCCATCTCGAATGCGGATGTTTTGTATTTTTGAACACTATAAACAGCGAGAGCCGCCTGAATCTTGTCGCTAACAATATGATAGGTATGTGTAATGATATTAGACCACAAACCTTATAACATGTTCATGGCTTAATCTGAATTTTGTCGTTTTATTTGACGATTATAACCTTTCGCCAATAACCCTATCTCATCATCTTGATGATATTGAGAAACCTCTAGGTGATCGACCTGTTGATTTGCTTGCAATTCGCCCGCAATTTTACGTAGTGGGCGTACAATCATGCGGCTCACACACCATGTCATCGCAATAGCAATAATCAGCGCTAACAGCAAATAAGTTGTTATTAATAGTGCAAATGTGTTGAGAGCAAAACGGTATACCCGATTAGAATCCACTTGTAACGTCAAATAACCTTGAGGTTTCGCTTGTGGAGCCATGGTGCCATAGGCATACAAAGGCACAGTCATTTCCACAGGAATACCGATAAGAGGCAAAGACCATTCAGGGATCGGCTTTGGCGTGGCGAAGCTGAGATTCATCACCGTCGCATTATCTACCGTCACAATCGCCTTCCCCATAATTCCTGAGGTTTTCAGGCTGACAAGAAGCCTTTTGACTTCATTTAAATCAGAACTGAGTAGCGAGTCCGTTAATGGTTTTTGGACTTGAACTACAGCATTACTTAATTGATTTAAATAGTCTTGTTTGCGCTGTTCTAACAGGTAAGTAAATTGAATGGACAAAAAAAGTGCAAGAAAAAGCAACGTAATCACAAAGAATACGATCATGCTCTTAAACGTGAGTGAACGTTGGACACGAGTGTTCATTTCCCACAACCTTCCTAATCAAGCTGCTTTTTAAAGAAAAAAATCGGACGAACAGTATACTTGATTTTCCGTATAAAAGAGCATCTTTAAAAAAGAAAGATCACATATTTAGGATAAGCTCCAAATTAACCGCTAAAGTGAGTATAAACAGGATGAGGAAACGGCAGAAAGTCTGTTTTCTGCCGTCTAAAGTCGTTAATTCACGACCACTGCTTGTTTTTCGTCTTCTTCGACAGCAAAACACGCCACTAATTGCTCTCGATAATTTTTCAACGCAGGCTGAGATTGGGTACATGGACCGAACGCTCGTCGACAACGCGCTGCAAATGCACACCCTGGAGGTGGATTAAGCGGGCTGGGTAGTTCCCCCGTTAATTTGATTCGCTCACGGCGTTGGTCTGGATTCAAACGTGGTGTCGCAGATAACAGCGCTTGAGTATAAGGATGTTGAGGATTATTAAAAATCTGCTCTTTCGTCCCTTTTTCTACACAACGCCCCAAATACATCACCATCACTTCGTCCGCAATGTGTTCTACGACTGACAGATCATGGGAGATGAAAACGTAGGAAAGCCCCAATTCTTGCTGCAAATCCATCATGAGGTTCAAAACTTGAGCACGCACAGAAACGTCCAATGCCGAAACGGGTTCATCCGCCACAACCACATCAGGATCTAACATCAAGCCACGAGCAATCGCGATACGCTGACGTTGCCCGCCCGAAAACATATGTGGATAGCGACTATAATGTTCGGTTTTTAGACCAACTTTAGCCATCATCGATAACACTTTTTCTTTACGCTGTTCTTTAGACAAGGAAGTGTTAATCAATAAGGGCTCTTCCAAAATTTGCCCCACTTTTTTACGTGGATTCAATGAGCCATAGGGGTTTTGAAAGACGATTTGAATTTTTTGACGACGTAACTTCTCCGCCGATTTATCTTTGATCAGCAAGTTTTGGTCGCGATAATACAGCTCACCCTCGGAAGGCTGCTCAATCATCGTGAGTAAGCGACCAAGTGTGGATTTACCACAGCCTGACTCCCCAACCACCGCCAATGTTTTTCCCTTTTCTAACTCAAAAGAGACGCCATCAAGTGCTTTCAGGGTTTTCTCCTTTGAGAAAACGCCCCCTTTCACTGAATAGTATTTTTTCAAATCTACCGCTTTTAATAACGGCATTCCTTTGGAATGTTGTTCACTCATAGCGTTGGTCTCCCCATATCATCCAGTGGCATATGACATTTCACCTGACGGTCGCCAATGGTCTGCAATGCAGGCTCTTCTTGGCGGCAACGATCCGTCGCGTACGGGCAACGAGGATTGAGCAGACACCCTTCAGGGCGATCATATTTACCAGGTACGACACCCGGCAATGACGCCAAGCGAGATTTATTACTGGCAAACTCAGGCAACGCACGCAATAGCGCTTGTGTGTAGGGGTGTCTTGGATGTTTAAAAATATCCTTCGCTTTTGCCGACTCCACCACTTGCCCTGCATACATCACGATAATGTGATGTGCTGCTTCTGAGACTAAAGCTAAGTCATGGGTGATCAACACTAACGCCATATTTTCTTGTTGTTGTAATTCCAATAATAGCTCGATGATCTGAGCTTGAATCGTCACGTCTAGGGCCGTGGTTGGTTCATCTGCAATCAACAACTTAGGACGACAAGCAATTGCCATCGCAATCATAATTCGTTGGCTCATCCCTCCAGATAATTGATGAGGATAAACGTCAAGACGAGAATGCGGATCGGGAATTCCCACCATATTTAAGAGGTCAACGGCGCGCTGTTTACGCGTGCTTCTACTGCCACCTTGATGGACTTTCAGCGCTTCCATAATCTGGTAGCCAACGGTAAAGCAAGGGTTCAGACTGGTCATCGGATCTTGGAAAATCATGGCCACATCTGCACCGACAATTTGACGACGTTCTTTTTCTGGTATGGACAGGAGATCACGCCCATCAAACTGCAGTGATTGCGCCATCACTTTTCCGGGGTAATCAATTAACCCCATAATCGCAAGAGAACTAACCGATTTACCGGAACCAGACTCACCCACAATTCCTACCACTTGTCCTTTCTCAACTTGATAGCTGATGCGGTCAACGGCGCGAAATGGGGTCTCTTCGTCACCAAAGTGAACAGAGAGTTGTTCTACATTTAACAATGCCATTAGATTACCTCATCACTGCTTGAGTTTTGGATCAAAGGCGTCACGCAAACCATCACCCATCAGGTTAAACGCTAATACCGTTAATAAAATTGCTAATCCAGGGAACGTAACAACCCACCATGCGCTTTGTGCAAACTGCAACACGTCAGACAACATCGTTCCCCATTCTGGTGTTGGTGGCTGAGCCCCCATTCCCAGAAAACCCAGTGCAGCCATATCTAGAATGGCATTTGAAAATCCTAACGACGCCTGCACAATCAGCGGTGCTAAACAGTTAGGTAAAATATTGACGAACATTTGACGGAATGCACCTGCTCCAGCAACTCTAGAAGCAGTCACATAGTCTCGGTTAACCTCTACTAACACCGCGGCTCGCGTCAAACGAATGTAGTGCGGTAATGCGACAAAGGTTAACGCTATCGAGGCATTGACAATGGAAGGACCAAAAATTGCGACTAGAACTAATGCTAATAATAAACTTGGCAGCGCTAACATGATGTCGACCACACGCATAATCAGCGCATCAACCACACCACCAAAATAACCCGCAATCACCCCAATCGTTACACCCATTATCAGGGATAACACAACGACTAAACAGCCGACTAACAAAGAAAGTCTTGCGCCATACATCAGTCGGGATAAGAGATCACGCCCCACATCATCCGTCCCAAGGATAAACTCCCATGAACCTCCGTCTTCCCAAACTGGCGGAGTCAACAACGCCTGACGGAACTGCTCATCTGGAGCATGAGGTGCTAATACGCCAGCAAAAATAGCGATTAATACCATCAAAATAATGTAGAACATGCCTACGACAGCGCCTTTATTGCGCTTAAAGTAATGCCAAAATTCTTGTAAGGGTGTCATCGGCTTCGGGGCGCTGACAGCTTTAGACTCAGTTGTTTGAGACATTCTTACGCTCCTTATTTTTTATGACGAATACGAGGGTTAACAATGCCATACAGCACATCAACCACTAAGTTAACGAAGATAATCAAGGTTGCGACGAGTAATACTCCCCCTTGAACGACGGGGTAATCTCGACGTTGTAATCCTTCAATTAACCAACGACCTAATCCTGGCCATGAGAATATCGTTTCGGTCAAAATAGCCCCTGCAAGCATTACCCCCACCTGCAAACCGATCACCGTCACTACCGGCAGCAGCGCATTACGCAGCGCGTGAATTAAAATCACACGTGCACGGCTGACACCTTTTGCGCGCGCAGTACGAATATAATCTTCCCCTAATACTTCCAACATGGCAGAACGTGTCATGCGCACAATCACGGCTAGCGGGATAGTTCCAAGGACAATAGAAGGTAAAATCAAATGTTCAACCGCATCTTTGAAGTCACCAGCTTCCCCCCAAATGAGGGTATCAATTAACATGAATCCAGTGAGTGGATTAGAGTCATCAAGGAAGACCGTGTCGCTAACCCTTCCGGCGACAGGCGTCAGATCCCACTGGACCGATACCAGCATGATCAACATGATCCCCCACCAGAAAATTGGCATTGAGTAGCCTGTTAATGAAACACCGATCGCTGTGTGATCGAAAATAGAACCACGCTTAACCGCAGCTAACACCCCAACAGGGATCCCCACAGAAACCGCGAAAATCATTGCACACGTCGCCAATTCGACCGTGGCTAGGAAGCGAGGTAAAAATTCCTCCCAAACGCCAATGCGGCTTTTTAAGGAGATCCCTAAATCACCGTGCAGTACACCGTTCAGATAATGGAGATATTGTTTCCAAAGTGGCTGATCGAGTCCTAATTCAGCCATTAAATAGGCGTGTCTTTCTGGAGATAATCCTCGTTCGCCCGCCATAATCATGACTGGGTCACCTGGGATCATATGAACGAAAGCAAATGTAAGTAGCGTGATACCGATAAAGGTGGGGATCACGAGCCCGAATCGTCGGAGGATAAATTGCAGCATATCCTGAGTCTCTTTAATAATGCCGTCGACGGCTCTTAGTCCGCTTGGCTGGTCAGAAAAAACAACGTTTTCATCTGCTCACAAATAACTAAATTTATCTGTTTCTTCTGAATGTCAGAGGAGAAAACGCCCTCCGCTGCAAAGAGGCAACGAAGGGCATTTACAGATTAAAAACAATTACTTATCAATGTCTACGTTTTCGAAGTGGTGTTTACCTAATGGATCAACCACGTAACCTTTCACTTCTTTACGCACAGGCTCAAATACCGTGGAGTGAGCGATGATCAGCGCTGGTGCTTGCTCGTTCATCACCACTTGAGCTTGTTTGTATAGCTCAACACGTTTGTTGTGATCGGATGTCATACGTGCAGGTTGAATCACGTCTTCAAAGCTTTGATCACACCATTTAGAGTAGTTTGAACCCTGTTTTTTCGCTGCGCAGCTGAACAATGTCGCGAAGAAGTTATCAGGGTCACCATTGTCCCCAGTCCAACCCATCATTACAGTTTGTGGCTCGCCGCTCTTAGCTCGTTTCAGGTATTCACCCCACTCGTAGCTAACAACTTTCGATTTAACGCCAATTTTCGCCCAGTCAGCTTGGATCATTTCTGCCATTCTGCGCGCATTTGGGTTATATGGACGTTGTACTGGCATCGCCCACAGATCGATTTCAAACCCTTCAGGGAAGCCCGCTTCCGCCAGCAGTTTTTTCGCTTTTTCTGGGTTGTATTCGGTATCTTTAATCGCGTCGTTATAACCCCACATTGTTGGTGGAATTAAGTTTTTCGCTTTTTGACCCGCGCCCTGATAAACCGCTTGGATGATGGCGTCTTTATTTACAGCCATCGATAGCGCTTGGCGAACTTTTTGGTTATCCAGTGGTTTTTTCTCAACGTTATAAGAAAGGTAACCTACGTTCAGACCTGGCTGCTCCATTAACGTAATTTCTTTATCTGCTTTCATGCGTTCTAAGTCTGCCGGATTTGGATACGGCATAACTTGGCACTCATTTTTTTGCAGTTTTGCATAACGCACTGATGCATCAGGAGTGATAGAGAATACTAAGCGATCAATCTTCGGTACATTGCCCCAGTAGTCTTTGTTCGCTTTGTACAGAATACGAGAATCTTTCTGGTACTGTTGCAGCTCAAAAGGACCTGTTCCGATTGGGTTTAAATCAACTTTCTCAGGCGTTTTCGCTTTCAACATTTGATCAGCATATTCCGCAGATAAAATGGAAGCGAAGTCCATTGCCATATCAGCTAAGAATGGTGCTTCAGGACGAGTTAGTGTGATGCGAACGGTGTTGTCATCGACTTTCTCAACTTTGTCGATGATCTTATCCATGTCCATCCCCATGAAGTACTCATAGCTACCGCCAGAAACTTTGTGATATGGGTGATTTGGATCTTTCTGGCGCATGAATGTGTAAATAACATCATCCGCATTCAAGTCACGGCTTGGCTTGAAATCTTTATTTGAATGCCACTTCACGCCTTTGCGCAGATGGAAGGTGTACACTTTGCCATCGTCACTCACTTCCCAACTCTCTGCTAAACCAGGCTCAATTTCAGTGGTGCCCAATTTAAATTCAACTAAGCGGTTATACAGAGGAATAGAACTCGCATCATAAGTTGTCCCAGAGGTAAACAACTGCGGGTTAAACCCTTCAGGTGAACCTTCAGAACAATAAACCAGTGTTTTAGCCTGTACTGAGGCAGACACAGCCAAAGCAGCTAATGTTAAGCCTACAGTTAATAAACCTGTCTTTTTCATCGAGAGCGTCATTGGTAATGCTCCTGTGGTGTATGTTGTTTTATCGAATACTGAAATCCGCCTTGAACAAGACAGATGTCGTATCTGTATTTTTTTGTTATTCACTGTGCAATTAATCAACTGGAATACATTTCGTCAATAGCATTATTCTCTGTAACAATTTGGCTTAAATGACACATTTCGGATTATTTTGGTGTAAATATAGCCTGATATGTTACAAAAATGTTTATTAACCAGCGGTTATAACCACAGAAACATTACTGAATAGATTTTTATAGGGACGTTAATTATTTGTATATTTGTGATTAAGTGCTGAATTACTGAGCGGAAATGGTGGGCAATACAAAAAACTGCAACATAAAACGCTAAATAGAATTTGTATAAAACTATTTGATAGCTGATTGTTTTGCATGTTTTTTATACTAAAAATAATTATTAGCGAATTTATATATCATATTCCTATTTTCACGGGATCGCGGGTGAAAATACCAATCGCATAATGAAAGTGTGCTTTGAAGTGAATTTGAATTGAAGATATGGACTGAAAAAACATCGTCTTATTTGTGTTCAAAGAACAACAGAAGAAAGAAAAGAAAAATGAAGGGAACTATAAACGAAAAAACCCACCTCTATGAGGTGGGTTTTGGAATTTGGTCGGCGAGAGAGGATTCGAACCTCCGACCCACTGGTCCCAAACCAGTTGCGCTACCAAGCTGCGCTACTCGCCGAAAACGGTGTGAATAATACTGCCAAGAATGGGGATCGTCAACCCTATTTTTAGTGAAAACCGTTCGTATGCTGATAAAACCATCAAAATGGTATGGTTTCTTAATTTTAAGCCTATTTTAGGACAAAAAATAAGCGCTAAAAATATTTAGCGCTTATTTATCCCAATCACTGGGAAGGCAATATTTATTCAATCATTTTTTTAATCAAAAATAACTGACTAAAAATCAACCTATTGCAACAGAGAGATATCTGCTACTTTTAAGAATAACTCGCGAAGCTGGCTTAACAGGGTTAAACGGTTAATACGTACCGCAGGATCTTCATCCATTACCATGACGTTCGCAAAGAATTCATCAACCACTTCACGTAAAGAGGCTAACTCAACCAATGCTTCTTGGTAGTTACGTTCAGCAAACATTGGCGCTAACTTGTCTTGCAGTACCACAACGTGAGTTGCTAACTTCACTTCTTCTGGGGTTTTCAGTACAGAAGCTAACACGCTATCGGCGAGTTTTTCTTCTGACTTGCTCAGAATATTAGAAACACGTTTATTGGCGGCTGCCAGCGTTTGTGCTTCTTCTAAAGAGCGGAAGTGAGTCACTGCTTTAACACGAGCATCAAAGTCAGCAGGCTGAGTTGGGCGACGAGCTAATACCGCTTGGATGGTATCGATGCTGTAGCCTAGTTCTTGGTACCAAGAACGGAAGCGACCCAGCATGAACTCAACCACATCTTCCACGACATTTTTGTTAGTTAGTTTATCGCCATACAGACGCACAGCTTCTTGGGTCATTTCCACAAGATCAAGCTGATAGCCTTTTTCAACGATAATACGTAACACACCTAATGCCGCACGGCGCAGAGCGAATGGGTCTTTATCCCCTTTTGGATGCTGGCCGATACCGAAAATACCTGCGAGGGTATCCATTTTTTCTGCTAATGCTAATGCCGCAGAAACATCGGTAGATGGCAGTTCATCCCCCGCAAAACGCGGTTGATATTGTTCTTTCAGTGCAAGAGCAACATCTTCTGACTCACCGTCATGGCGAGCATAGTGCATTCCCATGACACCTTGAGTGTCTGTGAATTCAAAGACCATGTTGGTCATTAAGTCACATTTTGCCAGTAAACCAGCACGAGTTGCATGATTAACATCTGCACCGATTTTACTTGCAATCCAACCCGCTAACGCTTCTAAACGGTCAGTTTTATCACGCAGGGTTCCCAGCTGTTGCTGGAACAGTACAGTTTCTAAACGTGGTAAATTATCTTCTAGACGCTGTTTACGGTCGGTTTTGAAGAAAAACTCCGCATCCGCTAAACGCGGGCGAACAACTTTTTCGTTACCGGAAATAATTTGCTGAGGATCTGATGACTCAATATTTGCCACAAAGATAAAGTTTGGCATTAACTTGCCAGCATCATCATAGACAGGGAAATATTTTTGGTCGCCCTTCATGGTGTACACCAATGCTTCAGCAGGAACTTCTAAGAATTTATCTTCGAATTTTGCTGTTAGTACCACTGGCCATTCAACCAAAGAGGTGACTTCTTCAACTAAGCTGTCTGTGAGATCTGCTTTACCGCCTAACGCTTTAGCTGCTTTTTCTGCGTTCGCAATAATTATCGCTTTACGCTCAGCGTAATCCGCAATCACTTTACCACGTGTGCGTAAAATTTCTGGGTATTGCTCCGCGTTATCAATGGTGAATTCAGCTTCACCCATAAAGCGGTGACCACGAATAATACGGTCGCTCTTAATACCAAGAATCTCACCGTTAACGATATCACTACCCAACAGTAACGTGACCGTATGAACAGGACGCACAAACTGAGTGTCTTTATCTGCCCAACGCATTAATTTAGGGATAGGTAATTTCGCCAGAGATCGGCTTACCATATCAATCAGTAATTCACTGACAGGCTGCCCTTTCATTTGAGCACGATAAAGTAACCATTCACCCTTATCGGTTGTTAAGCGTTCCGCTTGGTCGACTGTAATACCGCAACCACGTGCCCAACCTTCAGCTGCTTTTGTTGGTTTACCTTCCGCATCAAACGCTTGCGAAATCGCTGGACCACGTTTTTCAACTTCACGATCTGGCTGAGCTGCGGCTAAGCTTTCTACTTTCAACGCTAAACGGCGAGGTGCAGCGAACCAATTCACCGCACCGTGAGTAATATCTGCACTATCTAATTCAGCCGTAAAGTTGGCTGCGAATGATTCTGCAAGAGAACGAAGAGCCTTCGGCGGTAACTCTTCTGTACCGATTTCCACAAGGAAAGTCTGTTGAGTCATGACAGCCTCTTAGTTCTTATGACACATAGGGAAACCCAGCGCTTCACGAGAAGCATAATAAGCTTCTGCGACCCCTTTAGTCAGGGTGCGAATGCGTAAAATATAACGCTGGCGTTCGGTTACTGAAATTGCTTTACGGGCATCCAGTAAGTTAAAGGTGTGAGCCGCTTTCAAAATACGCTCGTAGGCCGGCAGTGGCAGTGGCGTTTCTAAAGCGAGCAGGTATTGGGCTTCTTTCTCATACTCTTCAAAGCATTTGAATAAAAACTCAACATTTGCATGCTCAAAGTTATAAGTAGACTGTTCAACTTCGTTTTGATGATAAATATCACCATAAGTGGTCTTGCCTAGAGGGCCATCACACCAAACCAAATCGTACACGCTATCAACGCCTTGAATATACATCGCAAGACGCTCAAGACCGTAAGTGATCTCACCGGTAACCGGTTTACACTCCAAGCCACCTACTTGTTGGAAATAAGTGAACTGAGTCACCTCCATTCCATTTAACCACACTTCCCAGCCCAAGCCCCAAGCACCTAATGTTGGGTTTTCCCAGTTGTCTTCAACGAAGCGGATATCATGGACTGTAGGGTCAATACCCAGCTCTTTTAATGAGCCTAGGTACAACTCTTGAATATTGTCAGGTGAAGGTTTGATAATCACCTGAAACTGGTAATAGTGTTGTAAACGGTTTGGGTTCTCACCGTAGCGACCATCGGTTGGTCGACGAGATGGCTGAACATAAGCTGCTGCGATAGGTTCTGGACCTAAAGCGCGCAAACACGTCATTGGGTGTGAAGTACCAGCGCCGACTTCCATGTCCAGTGGTTGAACAATGGTACAGCCTTGGCGCGCCCAGTAGTCCTGTAATGTCAGGATAAGACCTTGGAAGGTTTTGGTATCAAACTTTTGCATGTTAGATCCGCACGCGATACGTGAAATTTAAGAAAGTGACCAGTATACCCTTTGACCGCCAGATATACAGCAATGAATACATATGTAATCATTCTAAAAAGAAAAAAAATTAATTTCACCCCTTTAAAACTGTATTTTTATACAGTATAAAGATTCTATTCTTGCTCACAAGCTGAACATAATTAGAAAAAGGATGAAAAATGGAAACATTGCCCACTCGCTGCCATTGGGTTAACCAAGACCCTGAATATATTGCCTACCACGATAATGAATGGGGGAAACCTACCAAAGATAATCACCAACTATTTGAAATGATCTGCCTTGAAGGGCAACAAGCGGGGCTGTCTTGGTATACCATTTTGAAAAAACGCCAAGGTTATCGAGAACTATTCCATCAATTTGATCCCGAAAAAATTGCCTTAATGAATGAAACCGATGTAGAACGATTGATGCAAGACGCTCGCATTATCCGTAACCGATTAAAAATCAATGCGATTATTTCCAATGCTAAAGCTTATCTATCCATGAAAAACCACGGTGAGGATTTTTCGACGTTTATTTGGGCGTTTGTTAATCATCAACCTAAAGTCAATAACTGGACTGAATCATCCCAAGTTCCTGCGGAAACAGAACTGTCTAAAACACTCTCTAAAGCCCTAAAAAAACAAGGTTTTAAATTTGTTGGTTCAGTGACTTGCTACGCCTTTATGCAAGCCACTGGTATGGTTAATGATCATTTAGTAAGTTGTTGCCAATATAAATAAATCAGAGTTTATCCATAATAACCGAATAAATTGCAATTCAAATAAACTACATTTAACACACAAGTTAATTCAAAAAACCAATTTATTATTAATATTTGATATTTTATATGAAAAATAACTGTAACTATGCTATTGAACTCCAGATGGTAGCGCGGTATGTTTGAAATTCCATTAACAAACTCATCAATAGACGTGAAAAAACACAATGAATTTCTCTAAATTTGGTAATAAATTTGCTAAGAATTCAGGTATTTCAGAATTAATGAAAGACTTGAATGAAGGCATTCGAACCCCCGGCGCTATTATGCTGGGTGGTGGGAATCCTGCTCATATCCCCGAAATGGACAAATACTTTCAGGATCTCCTTGCAGAGATGTGTGCAAATGGTCAATTAACCGACACATTATGCAATTATGATGGTCCTCAAGGCAAAGATGCCATGTTGAAAGCGCTAGCAGCAACTCTAAAAGCGAAACTAGGCTGGGATATCAGTGCACGAAATATTGCGCTAACAAACGGTAGCCAAAGTGCGTTTTTCTATCTATTTAACTTACTTGCTGGTCGCTTTGAAGATGGTATCTCCCGTAAAGTTCTATTCCCTATCGCACCAGAGTATGTCGGGTATGCAGATTCAGGACTGGATGAAGATCTTTTTGTTGCTAACAAGCCACAAATTGAGTTCTTACCGGATGGACAATTTAAGTATCATGTTGATTTCAATACACTAGAGATCACGAAAGACATTGGGGTTATTTGTGTATCACGTCCAACCAACCCAACAGGAAACGTGATTACAGATGAAGAAGTTCTGCACCTCGATCAATTGGCGAAGCAGCACAACATTCCATTACTGATTGATAATGCCTATGGCGTTCCTTTCCCCGGTATTATTTTTAGTGAAGCCACTCCATTTTGGAATGAAAACATTATTCTGTGCATGAGCCTGTCAAAACTGGGTCTACCGGGCACACGTTGCGGCATCATCATTGGTAGTGAGGATTTAATTGATGCTATCAGCAATATGAATGGCATCATTAGCCTTGCCCCTGGAGGTATTGGTCCAAGCATCGCACTTGAAATGCTACAGCGTGATGATTTATTTAAACTATCTCAAAATATTGTTGGTCCATTTTATAAACAGCGTGTTGAAGAAGTTATTAAAATCATTCGCCGCTACATTCCTGAAGATAGATGCCTCATCCATAAGCCTGAAGGCGCTATTTTCTTATGGCTCTGGTTTAAAGATATGCCAATTAGCGGTTTGGAACTTTACCGTCGTTTAAAAAAACGTGGTGTGTTGATGGTTCCTGGGCACTATTTCTTCCCGGGGCTTGAAGAGGATTGGCAACATGCACATGAATGTATGCGAATGAATTATGTACCTGAGCCAGAAAAAATTGAGCAAGGCATTCAAATCCTCGCTCAAGAGTTAGACAAAGCCTATCAAGAATCTGAACGCTAGGTCTAATTAATAGATTAAAAAAAGCCCTTTCCATCAAGGAAAGGGCCAAAATTAGCGAGAACTCCATAATTGAAATCGAATATATTTGTTCATGACAAATGTTATTCGCGGTTATTAAACCACTTTTCTGATATCAGTTATGGCGAGAACAAGCCCCAATTACACCCTTATATAGACGGATACTTTTTCTCCACATCTCATTTTCCCATTCAACCATCGTCATAACGCCCAAAATAAAATGGCTAATAACTGCGGTGATATAATGCGTAAAAACATTGCTAATGGGTAAACCGTTGCATAGGAAAGTGCCGCAGCTCCACTCGTTGGGTGAATATTATTGGCAAAGGCTAATGCAGGAGGATCCGTCATTGAACCTGCGAGTACTCCACATAAACTTAGATAATTCATTTTACCGAAGATACGAGCAACTAGACCCGTGATGAACAACGGGATAAATGTAATTAATATCCCATAACCAATCCACCTGAGCCCATCACCTTGAATAAGAGTTTCGATAAAACTGCCACCTGAATTTAATCCTACCACCGCAAGGAACATCACGATCCCCAGTTCTCGTAATGCTAAGTTTGCACTTGGTGGCATAAACCAATACAACCGCCCAATAGTACCTATTCGACCAAGAATCAAAGCCACAACCAATGGTCCTCCTGCCAAACCTAATTTCAATGCAGCAGGAAAGCCCGGAACAAAAATTGGTAACGAGCCTAAAACAACACCTAAGCCAATCCCAATAAACACAGGTAACATTTGAACTTGTTGTAATTTTTGTTTCGCATTACCCAGTAAAGCCGTTACCGCTTCAATCGACTCTGGGCGCCCAACAATATTCAGAATATCACCGAATTGCAGCACTGAATTATTGTTCGCCATCAGGTCAATACCCGTTCGATTCAAACGCGTCACGACCACATCGTACTTTTGCTTCAGATTCAACTCTTTTAGTCGCTTACTTAGCACTGCATCATTAGTGACCACGACTCGGACTGAGTGTAATACGGAGCTAGATGTTGATAATGATGCGTCTACCTCTTCCCCTAAAATTAAACGAACTTTATTTAAGTCCTCTTTCTGCCCAACCACATGCAGTAAGTCACCAAGATGGATTTCCGTTGTTGGTTGAGGCACAACAAGCATTTCACCACGCTTGAGCCGCGAGCAAACAATTTCTTCATTACCTAGCATAGGAATATCTTGAATCATCAAACCATCAAGATTGCTATTACGTACCGCAATGTTCATGGTTTGCAATAAGTCTCTATGCTGAACATTTGTGCTATTAAACTCTGATGCTTCTTTTTCTACTGAAATGCGGAAAATAATTCGCACTAGCCACATCACTAAAAGAATACCGCAAATACCCATAGGGTAAGCCATGGCATATCCCATTCCCATCTGACCGATCAAACTAGGATCAGAACCTAAATCAGAAAGGATTTGCTGCCCCGCACCTAGGGAAGGTGTATTCGTTACAGCACCAGAAAAGATACCTAAAATAATCGGTAAAGGAATATCGGCAATTTTATAGATAATAGCGGTAACGACCGCACCTAAAATAACCACCATCAACGCAAAGCCGTTAAGTTTTAAGCCTGAAACGCGCAAAGAGGAGAAGAAGCCGGGTCCCACTTGTATCCCGATGGTATAAACAAACAGGATAAGACCAAACTCTTGAATAAAATGCAGCATATCATTATTGAGAGACAAGCCATAACTGCGTGCAAAATGCCCAACGATGATCCCACCGAAGAGAACGCCACCTATCCCTAAACCCACATTGCGGATTTTCCAATTACCTATCCATAAGCCTAATGCGGCAGCTAAGGCTAATAAACTGACTGTAAGCGCTAATTCACTCATAGACCGCTATCCTTTTGACGACAGTAACCAAAATATGGGACATACGGAGTATTACATTTATAACTGAATCGATTGTGCCAAATAAATACAAGGGAAGTTGTGTGATAGAGCACAGTTCACAGCAATTCAATCGCGCAGCTTAATTCCACAAATAAAACAATTCCATTGCTAATTATTAACATGACCGACATAAAATAATACAAAAAAGAACTATTATTCAGAGTGTATCTTAAATAATAATAGGTTCCCGAGATTGTGAATTTTTTGTTTTTAGTTATCATGATATCAAGTTAGACAAAGCCCCTCTCAATGTAGGTCAACATTATATGCCAAGCTTGATTTTTTTTAGGTCGTTAGCATTTTCCACATCATTGATTTTTACATTGAGCGGTTGCTCAAGTATTATGACTCATGCAGGCCCTACCGATAGTTATTATCCTGGCACTAAAAATAGTATTGATATGTTGCAACATGAAGATACTGGCTGGGTTGTTAAACCGCTACTTATTATTGATTTACCGTTCACAGCTGTTGTAGATACATTATTAATCCCTATTGATTATATGCATTCCAGCGATTCTCAAACCGCTGAATCACCAAAAAAGCGCGTAGAACAACTTGATAAGCAACAAGAATCAAAAAAACATAATGAAAAGCCCATTATTGAATAGTATTTATTCGACACTCCAATTAGGAATATAATATTTCTGTTTCATTAATAATGTTGTTTTAATTTGGCTTAATATTTTATTCTTTCATTGAACGATTTATCATCTCCTTTAATCTATTCTATTTAATACCGCGATGATTAGTTTTAACCAATACTTTTCATTTCATATCGCACATTTCATTTAATGAAAGTTTTTGCCTTTTATTTTGCTGAAGAATAAAAAGATGAATCATTATCTCTTTATTCTTCATGAGTGTTAATTCAGAGTAAAATTAATTCGCCAACCCAGTCTCAACAATATAAATCTGTCTAAACCCATCAACATCACGCATAAATGCTACAAATTTATCATTTGGAGAAAATACAACCGCATCTGCAACTGGTGCGGCGTCTGTTCTTTGCGTCAACCTTTCGATGCTGCCCGTCGCCACATGGCAACGCACAATGCTGTTATCATGAACAAAACAGAGATACTCACCTGTATTATTCCAACTAAACGCAGACTGAATTGGGGAGTTTTCAAAGGTCACTTGAGTCAATACTCCGGTTGCGGTTCCCACGGTCCATAATTGTACAATGCCTTGATTATCATGCATTAAGCAGGCAATTAACTCTCCATTTGGTGATGAGCGTAGCCAATGTCTTGGCTGTTTCGCTAAACCCGGAAATTTTCTCTGATGTGTATAGGTTAAGCGCTTTTGTTGGACACCTTTAGGTGGTGCAGGCATGGAATTTCTAGTGCCTTGCAGGGGCTCATGACTTGGGATTTTGAATTTCTCTGGGTCTTCAGGTAAATCAACCAGATAGATTTCTGGAACAACCTCACCATTATGATGATGCGTATCCCCAATAAATGCTAAGGCTCGCCGTTGCCATTGACCTTCTTGATTCCTATACCCACATTGACCAATCCACCCTTCCTCATAGGCCCGACCAATTTCGTCACTATTTGGAGTGGGAGTCAGAGTCGTTTTTGTTACAACACAGCAAAAGAAATCACCACCGTACTCTCTCGTGTGCCCAATAGGCTCGACAGTCACTGCACCAATTGGTATAGCCACCGCCACATTACGTTGATCTAATTTAGGATCGAGTTCATGCATAACATGGTCGTTGTAGGTAAAACTGAGCCACTTTCCGTCTGGACTAAAAACATGTACATGAGTCCCTCCCCTTAACGCTCCTGCAATATAGGGTGGAGTAATACACATCGCATCGATGGGATGTGCATTTCCAAGCTGATTATCGTAGACATAGACACCTCGGCGGTGATGAAAATCATACTGCCAAGACTCATCTGGATGTTCAGGTCCTTGAATAAACGCATAACGAGGAGGATTTTCAGCACTCACTGTCACCACTCCGACGTGGGATCCGTGCTGGCTACGATAGATTTCGACTTTTTGCTGCGTCGTGACATGAATTTTTTCTATAGTTTGCCCAGTAAATGAACTGCCGCTTGGTCGGACATCATAAGCAAGCCATTCGCTATCTGGTGTCCAAACATTAATATTTGTAAGCTGATGACTACGCGCTTCATCGGTAATACGCTTTTCTTTATAAGGCATTTTACTGTTCAATCTGTTATCCTTTGACATCATTTAATACAGGCTATCGGATTACTTTAACTAATCAATTCTTAATGAGAGCAAAAAATCTCAGTCGAGAAGCTACACAAGTAATATTACCCTTAAACAATCACTATAGTATTGAATAAAACCATCATGTTATTAAGTGTTCTTTATATTATTGGTATTACTGCCGAAGCCATGACTGGCGCTTTAGCTGCTGGACGTCGTAAAATGGACGTCTTTGGCGTGATCATTATCGCATCTGCGACCGCTATCGGTGGCGGATCTGTTCGTGATATTTTGCTCGGACATTACCCTCTCGGTTGGGTTGCTCATCCTGAGTACATTATGACCGTGGCTGGTGCCGCCGTTGTTACGATCTGGATAGCCCCAATGATGAAACACCTTCGTCGACTCTTTTTAATACTCGATGCAATTGGCTTAATTGTTTTCTCAATTTTAGGTGCCCAAATTGCTCTCGATATGAATTATAGCCCTATCATTGCCGCTATTGCTGCGGTGGTAACTGGCGTATTCGGCGGCGTTCTTCGCGATATGCTATGCAATACCATCCCCCTAGTCTTCCAAAAAGAAGTTTATGCGGGTGTTTCTTTTGCCGCTGCATGGCTATACATTGGTTTGCTGTATACCCCGCTACCTAAAGATATCGTGGTGATTATCACTTTAGTCGCTGGTTTAAGCGCTCGGTTACTTGCCATTCGCTATCGCTTGGGGTTACCAATTTTCAATTACGAAAGCCAAGATTAATGCTCTCATTTTCTATCAGCCATTAGCGTTAACAACTAATGGCTGATGCCTAAATTCTGCAAAGTTTGTAATGCCTGTTTAATTTCGGGCGCTGCCAGCCACTGTTGTAGTGCTTGCTTCCTCGTCTCAGATACCGCCATCTTTTCTATCTGTTCTGGTTCATTCAATGTCGTAATTGCCGCTATTTTTTCTAATTGTTCAGCCTTTAGCGGAATACCCAATCCTTTCAACCAATTTGCCATTAGTTGATGTTGTGCTTGCTGAAGTTGTTCAAGAGCATTAGCGGTTTGTTGAGTTTTAGGTAATCTATTTTGCCAATCAGGAGATAACCATCCGAGTAACTCCGACAGCCCATATTTTTCTACCCACACCATCCATGTTTTTTCACCGACACCACGAATATTAAGTTGCTTACCCAACCAAGTGAGCCGAGCAACAAACTGAGAGGCACAATCTGTCGAATAAGATAAACAACTCAATGCATGAAAGTTTTCCAATGGTAATGTATTAAGGTATTGTCGCGGTTCCTGTCTCCATATGACTTTTTCCATTAATGGAGCACCGTGCCCAGATAGCGTCAGCTGAATTTTATCTCCCACTAACACATCTTTTTGTTTCCACGAATTGAGTGAACCTAAGCGTATTTTACTGACTTTTTTATCATCTATCCTGACTGGTTCAATGTTTGCAATGACATTCACTACTCCCGACCTTCCTACCCGAAAAGTTAAATCAACAACATCTGAAACAACACTTTTTAGTGGGTATTTCCAGGCAATACTCCAACTGTTTTGGTTTGCTCGCCAAGCTGATGATGACGGTGTCGGAAAACTTTTTAGAACAACACCGTCCGTCGCGAATGGCATTGAGATTGAATAGTAGTGATCACGCCACTGCGCGATAGATTGGCTCTCTACTATGGGGTGGCTATACCGTTGCGCCAAATCGAATCCTAGCATTGCCAGCTCACTAAGTTGCTGACTCATAGGCGTCGAGTTATCAGGCCAAGACCAAATAAACACACCAATATCATCCGTTACTTGTGCAGGCATATCTTTACGCATCAACCAACCCGCAACTTTACTCCTCGCATTTTGTCCCCCATCTATTTTTTGTACATGTTCATTAAGCTTCCAGAATAACTCTCCTTGTAAAACAATAGATTGCTTTATTGAAATTGTTTTTGGGATCCCCTGAATAAAATCCGCTTTTTCTCGCCAATTAAGTCCTTTGCTACCGTCACCTCGACTGATCATTGACACTAAGCGCCCATTCTCATAGTGCAAAGTCACCGCCACACCATCTACTTTGGGTTGCAACCATACTTCATGACGTGACTCTAGCCAGGGTGCTATTTCCTTAAATTTCAATTTTTTCAACCCAGTATGAGGAATGGGGTGCTTCACTAATCGTTCCGTATTAGGCTGTACTGGTTGTGGCAATCTATCAGGCAAATTTAGACAGCGCTGTCCACGTCGCCACTGAGCCAGAATCTGGTCATAAACTTCATCACTAACCTCACTTACTCCCTCTATTTGATATTGCCGATCCCACTCTTGTAGCTGCTCCCCTAGCCGTAATTGTTCCGCTCCCATTAATTTATCATCTAATGTGTGACATATTTTCTGGGAATCAACGAACTCTGTACCATAAGCTATTGATACTGCGTATTGAAGTAATAGGCAAAACCAACCAAATTTCCAGAACTTCCTGACTGAAAAATAGTACATAATATCCCTATCATATTTGTGTTAAATAAATTGCACTAAACTGCATAGCGCTGCGTTGCTATCGTATTCTGAGTGATTAAATCAAGGGACACAGTAAGTCATGCCGTTAATTGCATAACGTTTCGCAAAACAAATGGTATTTTCATTAAGTTAAATTTATTTTCTGGAAGGCGTTCACAGTTTTTCAATTACCAAAATTTTTTTATTCATAATTCATGGTTAATTGATATCGCTGCATGTTGTCTTAAGTACGTGTATACTATGTAGGGTTTATCGCTATCTTTTATGTCTAACCCTCAAATATTCAAGAAATCATCATGATACAAGGCACGTTATATATTCTCTCTGCGCCTAGCGGTGCAGGTAAGTCCAGTCTTATCCAAGCATTATTGAAGACACAACCGTTGTATGACACGCAAGTTTCTGTTTCTCATACAACTCGAGCTGCACGTCCAGGTGAAGTTCATGGGGAGCATTACTTCTTTGTTTCTGAAACCGAGTTTCTCCAGATGGTTGATAATAATGACTTTTTAGAGCATGCCTGTGTTTTCGGTAACTATTATGGCACCTCAAAACCTATTATTGAGGAAGTCCTAAATAGCGGAGTGGATGTATTTCTTGATATCGACTGGCAAGGTGCTCAGCAAATTCGTACGAAAATGCCTGAAGCACGGAGTATTTTTATACTACCTCCTTCAAAAGATGAGCTCTATCGTCGTCTTCGTGGTCGTGGGCAAGATAGTGATGAAGTCATTGAAAAGCGCATGTCGCAAGCTGTTGGTGAAATCGAGCACTACAATGAATACGATTACGTTATCGTAAACGACGATTTCAACACTGCACTGAGCGATTTACAGTCAATCATGCGTGCGGAGCGTTTGAAATTAAGCCGCCAAGTCCAGCGACATGGTGCTTTAATCAGCAAATTACTAGCAGACTGAGAATAGTTTCAGTATCATATCAGGTCATTTTTTTATTTCTTTGGAGTAGCACACTTATGGCACGCGTAACTGTTCAAGACGCAGTAGAAAAAATTGGTAACCGTTTTGACCTCGTACTGGTCGCAGCACGTAGAGCTCGTCAGTTACAAACTGGTGGTAAAGATCCTTTAGTTCCAGAAGAAAACGATAAGCATACTGTTATCGCGCTACGTGAAGTAGAAGAAGGTTTAATTAACGGTCACATTTTGGATGTGCGTGAACGCCAGGAACAGCAAGAGCAAGAAGCCGCTGAAATGCAGGCAGTTTCTGCGATCGCTGAAGGTCGTCGCTAATTACTAAGGTGGGTCTGCCTTGTATCTGTTTGAAAGCCTAAATCTCATAATTCAGCAATATCTCCCTAAGGAGCAAGTTGAGTTACTGAAAAAAGCCTATGTTGTCGCACGGGATGCCCATGAAGGACAAACCCGTTCCAGTGGTGAGCCTTATATTACTCACCCTGTTGCCGTTGCTTGTATTCTGGCTGAAATGCGTTTGGATCATGAAACACTGATGGCTGCGCTACTTCATGATGTGATTGAAGACACTCCAGCGACATTTCAAGACATCGAGCAATTGTTTGGAACCACCGTTGCAGGGCTTGTTGAAGGCGTTTCCAAACTGGATAAGCTGAATTTCCGCGACAAGAAAGAAGCTCAAGCAGAAAACTTCCGCAAAATGATCATGGCAATGGTTAAAGATATCCGTGTCATTTTGATCAAACTGGCAGACCGCACTCACAATATGCGCACGCTTGGGTCACTTAGACCCGATAAGCGTCGCCGCATAGCGCGTGAAACGCTGGAAATATACAGTCCCCTCGCGCACCGTTTAGGTATCCACCATATTAAAACTGAGCTTGAAGAGCTAGGTTTTGAAGCGCTTTATCCAAACCGTTATCGAGTTATCAAGGAAGTGGTGAAATCCGCCCGAGGTAACCGCAAAGAAATGATCCAAAAAATCCTTTCGGAAATTGACGGTCGATTAACTGAAGCAGGTATACCTTGTACCGTCAGCGGTCGAGAAAAACATCTGTATTCTATTTATCGAAAAATGCATCAAAAAGAGCAGCGATTCCATTCGATTATGGATATCTATGCCTTTCGCGTCATCGTTGAAGACGTTGATACCTGTTACCGTGTTTTAGGTCAAATGCACAGTCTCTATAAACCTCGTCCGGGGCGTATTAAAGACTATATTGCCATTCCTAAAGCTAACGGTTACCAATCCCTACATACATCCTTAATCGGGCCTCACGGGGTTCCTGTTGAAGTACAAATTCGTACTGAAGACATGGATCAAATGGCAGAAATGGGTGTTGCTGCTCATTGGGCATACAAAGCACAAGGGGAGCAGGGAACCACAGCACAGGTAAAAGCACAGCGCTGGATGCAAAGCTTACTCGAACTCCAACAGAGTGCGGGGAGCTCATTTGAATTTATTGAAAGTGTAAAATCAGACCTGTTTCCTGACGAAATTTACGTTTTCACTCCTGAAGGTCGTATTGTCGAATTACCGACAGGCGCAACCCCTGTGGACTTTGCTTACGCTGTTCACACTGACATCGGTCATGCCTGCGTCGGTGCACGTGTTGATCGCCAACCTTACCCGCTTTCCCAACCACTCTCGAGTGGTCAAACAGTTGAAATTATTACTGCTCCGGGAGCTCGACCAAACGCTGCATGGTTAAACTTTGTCGTGAGCTCCAAAGCTCGTGCGAAAATCCGCCAACTGCTGAAAAATTTAAAACGCGAAGACTCTGTCAATTTAGGTCGTCGTCTACTCAATCATGCGTTAGGTGCAGGAACAAAAATCACCGATATTCCACGTGAAAGCATCGATGCTGAATTAGCACGCATGAAGCTGCACTCTGTTGATGACTTGCTCGCTGAGATTGGTTTAGGTAATGCCATGAGTGTTGTGGTTGCACGCAACTTACAAAATAACCCTCAAAGTGCTCAACCAAATGCAGTTGAAGAGCCTGTTATTACAGAAAACCGTCATAAACTGTCTATCAAAGGTGCTGATGGTGTCTTGATCACCTTCGCAAAATGCTGTCGCCCGATCCCTGGGGACCCTATTATTGCGCATATTAGCCCAGGTAAAGGTTTGGTTATTCACCATGAGTCTTGCCGTAATATTCGCGGTTACCAAAAAGAACCCGATAAATTTATGGCTGTCGAGTGGGATACCGAGACAGATACTGATTTTATCGCTGAAATTAAAGTCGATATGATAAACCATCAAGGTGCATTGGCTAACTTGACCGCAGCTATCAATGACGCGAATTCAAGTATTCAAAGCATGAATACCGAAGAAAAAGATGGTCGTGTTTACTGTGCCTTTATTCGCTTATCAATTAAAAACCGAATTCAATTGGCAAACGTCATGCGTAAAATTCGTATTATGCCTGATGTACTTCGTGTCAGTCGAAATCGTAATTAATTGATATAATTAAAAAATACCAAAACATACTATGAATGAACGCCGCTATCGCCGCATTTGCCAAATGATGGCGATGCGGCAGCCCGACCTAACTCTCTGCCTCGAAGAGATCCATAAACCCCATAATGTTTCTGCCATTGTGCGCAGTGCTGATGCCGTGGGGATCCACAATATTCATGCTGTTTGGCCAGACCAACACGTTAAACTTTCCGTGTCTTCCGCTGCGGGAAGCAATAGCTGGGTAAAGGTCATCCCCCATCAATCCACTGAAAACGCAATTTCTCAAATAAAATCCCAAGGAATGCAGATTCTAGTCACTAACCTATCGGATAGTGCCGTTGATTTTCGCGAAATTGATTATACCCAACCAACCTGTATTATGGTGGGACAGGAAAAAACGGGGATCTCCGACAAAGCATTAGCCCTTGCAGATCAGCATATTATCATTCCTATGGTTGGAATGGTTCAGTCACTCAATGTCTCCGTCGCCTCTGCACTTATTTTGTATGAAGCCCAGCGCCAGCGCCAATTGGCAGGCATGTATGATCGCGAAAATAGTCTATTATCTGAGCAGGAACAACAAGAGTGGCTGTTTGAGGGGGGATATCCCGTACTCGCCGAAGTCGCAAAACGCAAAGGTCTTCCTCGCCCATATATTAACCAACAGGGTCAAATAGAAGCCGATGATATTTGGTGGGCACACATGCAGCTTTCTGAAAAAATGAAGAGAAAACAACTCAGCTAAGGAATCGACATGAACCGTGGTCTACTTAATACCATTTCACTGACTTCACTGCATGGCATTGGTGCCAGCCAGTCAGAAAAAATGCGTAAAATAGGTTTGAACACCGTTCAGGACCTGCTTCTACATTTTCCACTTCGTTATGAAGATCATACGCGTTTATACCACATTAAAGACCTCATGCCCGGCACCACCGCCACTATCACTGGCGAAGTTCTGCAAACCAAAGTGGTATTTGGTCGCAAACGTATGATGACCTGCCTGATAAGCGACGGTACAGGCAATCTAACTCTGCGTTTTTTCAACTTTTCTGCTGCGATGAAAAATAGCTTAGCAGAAGGTCGCCAAGTTACCGCTTATGGCGAAGTACGGCGCGGTAATACTGGACCTGAAATTATTCACCCTGAATATAAAGTGTCCCAAGAAGCGGATAATGTCACCCTTCAAGAAAACTTAACACCGGTTTACCCGACAACTGAAGGCGTTCGCCAAGCCACACTGCGCAAAGTGATAGATCAAGCGATCGCCATGTTAGACAGCAGTAACATTCAGGAACTACTTCCTGAAGAATTTAGCCGTAGCTTAATTAGTTTACCTGACGCAATTCGGCTGCTGCACAACCCGCCGCCCGATGTCTCATTAGACGAGTTGGAAAAAGGTCATCATCCCGCTCAAAAGCGCTTGATCCTAGAAGAACTACTTGCTCACCATTTAAGCATGCTTGCGATTCGAGCAGGTAATGAACGACTCTATGCCGAGCCATTGATTTCCACAGGAAAATTGAAAGCACCGCTACTGGCAAATTTACCCTTTTCTCCAACCAATGCTCAAAAACGCGTTGTCGCGGAAATCGAAGCTGATTTACACAAAAATGCACCGATGATGCGTTTGATCCAAGGCGATGTCGGTTCAGGAAAAACCTTGGTCGCTGCCTTAGCCGCAATTTGCGCCATTGAAAATGGCAAACAAGTGGCATTAATGGCACCGACTGAAATCCTCGCAGAGCAGCATGCGAGCACATTTAAACAATGGTTCGAGCCTTTAGGGATTAAAGTTGGCTGGTTGGCTGGAAAACAGAAAGGTAAAGCCCGCCAGCAGCAGCAAGATGCTATTGCTAATGGCGAAGTTTCTATGGTGATTGGTACTCATGCAATCTTTCAAGAACACGTTAGCTTTCATTCATTAGGGTTAGTCATCATCGATGAGCAACATCGCTTTGGCGTTCACCAGCGGCTCGCGTTGCGTGAGAAAGGTGAACAACAAGGTTTCCATCCTCATCAATTAATTATGACCGCCACGCCAATCCCACGCACGCTAGCGATGACCGCCTATGCTGACCTAGATACATCAGTGATTGACGAACTTCCTCCGGGAAGAACACCAGTCACCACCGTCGCAATTCCTGATTCGCGACGTAGCGACATTGTCGAACGTGTTCGCCAAGCTTGTTTAGAGGAAGGACGACAAGCTTACTGGGTATGTACATTAATTGATGATTCTGAGGTACTTGAAGCCCAAGCAGCTCAAGCCACAAGTGAAGAACTCGCACTTGCATTACCTGAACTCAAAGTAGGTCTGGTACACGGTAGAATGAAGCCTACCGAAAAGCAGAGCATCATGGCGGCTTTTAAAAATAACGAAATTCAGTTGTTAGTTGCTACCACCGTAATCGAAGTCGGTGTCGATGTTCCTAATGCAAGTTTAATGATTATTGATAACCCAGAACGACTTGGGCTAGCGCAGTTGCACCAGTTACGAGGGCGGGTTGGTCGTGGTTCCGTTGCATCGCACTGTGTACTGCTTTATAAAACGCCACTCACCCATACTGCTAAGCAGCGCTTGCAGGTTTTACGTGACAGCAACGATGGCTTTGTGATTGCTCAAAAAGATTTGGAGATCCGCGGACCAGGAGAGCTATTAGGCACAAGACAGACGGGAAATGCTGACTTTAAAGTCGCTGATTTATTGCGCGATCAGTATATGTTGCCGGAAGTGCAACGTCTCGCACGCCACATACAACAAAACTACCCTGAACATGCTCAGAAGATTATTGAGCGCTGGCTTCCCGAACGCGAGCAATACAGTCACGCTTAAGCTCTTTTTATCTCACCGACTTTTTTCGCCCACCTAAAATGAAAATTGCCGTGAACACATCCATGTCCACGGCAATACCTGCTTTATTTATACATTTAGTTATATATGTTTGTATTTACTTAAATACTTATTGCGTGTTAACCGCCAATTGTTGGAAAAACGGGTAACCACAAGTAGAACTTGATGACTAACGCATTCACAATATCGATAAAGAATGCACCAACCATTGGTACGACTAAGAATGCTAAGTGAGATGGACCAAATTTATCCGTCACGGCTTGCATGTTAGCGATAGCCGTTGGTGTTGCCCCTAAACCGAAGCCACAATGACCTGCAGCCAAAATCGCAGCATCATAGTTTTTGCCCATGACTCGGAAGGTAACAAAAATCGCATAACACGCCATTACACAAGCTTGAACGCCGAGAATAACTAACATTGGGATCGCCAAAGATGCCAGTTCCCACAGTTTTAAACTCATGAGAGCCATCGCTAAGAATAAGGATAGGCTAACGTTACCCATGACAGACACTGCGCGGTCAAATACTCGATAAAAACCAAGTAAAGACAAACTGTTACTTAAAATAACCCCGACAAACAAGACACATACAAATTTCGGCAGTGCAAATGCCGTACCTGCTAGTAACCCTGCAATCCAACTTCCTGCCAATAAACAGATAGCAATCAACGCAATAGTTTCAATCAGCACCATTGAGTTAATCATACGGTTGGATTGTGGTTTTTCAAATGCGGTAGGAACATCTTTGTCCTCATCCGCAGTACCCGGTGTTGGGATATTACGAATTAAGAAACGTGCAACAGGACCACCAATGAGTCCACCAAGTACTAAACCAAAAGTTGCACAGGCCATCGCAACTTCAGTTGCACTCTTGAAGCCGTAATCTTCCGTAAAGATTTTACCCCATGCAGCACCAGTACCATGACCACCCGATAAAGTGATTGAACCAGCTAATAGTCCCATCAGAGGGTCTAGACCTAATAATTTCGCGAGTGCGATACCGACTGTATTTTGAACCAGTAATAAACCGACGACGACAAAAATGAAGATTAACAATGCCTTACCACCAGCTTTTAAGCTAGCTAAGTTGGCATTCAAACCAATGGTTGCAAAGAATGCAAGCATCATCGGTTCTTGCAGTGATAAGTCGAAAGAAAGGCTCCAGTCAAAAACTTGCTTAACCACTAACAGGCTAAAAGCAACTAATAATCCCCCAGCTACGGGTTCAGGGATGGTGTACTTTTCAAGAAATGAAACCGATTTTACCAGTTTACGTCCGAGTAATAGCACTAGCGTGGCTGCGACCAGTGTGCCGTAGACATCGAGATGATACATTTACGTACCTCGTCTGTTGTTAATATTATTTAAAACTAATTAGACGTTATTTTTTTCCTTAAAACGCCAAAAGCAGGTGCAGGGATTAGAAAAAAAAATCGCGATAAATACAAGTTAAAACATATAAAAATGTGACGCTCTTAATTTAAAACCCAACTTAATTTTTTTGCGCAAACGATTGCTTTTTGTATTATTCTCTTTAAAATGCGCTTTTTGCTAGTGGAACTGGAACAATGAACGCAACGGCATCTGAAGAACAAAATGTTGAAAAAACAGTACAAAATCAAAGTGAACTGATCTACCGCCTTGAAGATAGACCTCCGCTTCCTCAGGCTCTATTTGCTGCAGGGCAACATCTATTAGCGATGTTTGTCGCCGTTATCACCCCTGCAATGTTGATTTGCCAAGCACTTGGGCTACCCGCTCACGATACCCAGCGCATTATTAGCATGTCATTGTTTGCTTCAGGAATTGCTTCATTAATTCAAATCCGTGCTTGGGGTCCTATCGGCTCTGGGTTACTGTCAATTCAAGGCACCAGTTTCAACTTTGTTGCACCATTGATTATGGGTGGTGTTGCACTTAAGCAAGGCGGAGCCGATATTCCGTCAATGATGGCAGCATTATTCGGCACTTTAATGGTCGCAGCGCTGACTGAAGTCATCTTATCTCGCTTTTTACACTTGGCTCGCCGAGTTATCACGCCGCTAGTTTCAGGTGTTGTCGTGATGATCATTGGTTTATCGTTAATTCAAGTCGGTTTAACCTCTATCGGTGGTGGTTACGGCGCGCTGAGTAATAATACTTTCGGCTCCCCTGATAACCTGATTCTAGCCGGTATTGTTTTAGCCGTGATTATTTTGCTAACTCGTCAGAAAAATCCGTACCTACGTGTTGCTTCTTTAGTGATTGCGATGGCGGTAGGCTATCTTGCTGCATGGTGGATGGATATGCTGCCAACAGCACAAGCCAGTGATGCCAAGCAATCCCTGATAACGATTCCTGAACCTTTCTATTATGGTCTCTCTTTTGATTGGAACTTGCTGATCCCATTGATCTTGATTTTTATGGTGACTTCTTTAGAAACCATTGGTGATATCACGGCGACCTCTGATGTCTCAGAACAACCAGTGCGTGGTCCGCTGTATATGAAACGCATTAAAGGTGGAGTTTTGGCAAATGGTCTAAACTCCATGGTTTCTGCGGTATTCAATACCTTTCCTAACTCCTGCTTTGGGCAAAATAATGGTGTGATCCAATTAACTGGGGTGGCTAGCCGTTATGTTGGTTACTTAGTCGCGCTAATGTTAGTGCTGCTGGGTCTATTTCCAGCAGTGGCAGGTTTTGTGCAACAAATTCCTGAGCCTGTTCTAGGTGGGGCTACAATTGTTATGTTCGGTACCATTGCGGCATCGGGTGTACGCATTGTTTCACGTGAGCCGCTTAATCGTCGCGCCATTATGATCATTGCGTTGTCGCTTGCCGTCGGCATGGGTGTTTCCCAGCAACCTTTAATTCTACAATTCGCACCTGATTGGCTGAAAACCCTGTTCTCATCCGGTATTGCTGCCGGTGGCTTAACTGCGATTGTACTGAACCTGATTTTCCCTCACGAAAAATAATCTCCCATACCGCCGCAAATGTTGAACACGTCGGCGGTTCTTCTGTATGCTATCCTTCAGTTGCCGATATATTAAACATATCGGCGATTTCTATTTCTATCTGATTGATAAGGGAGCAGACAAACGTGAAAGGGTTATTGAAGTTTATCGGTTATATTTTTCTGCTTCTTTTCATTGTGTTGCTCGCTGGCTATATTGCCTTACAAACCCGCTGGGGTGCAGGTTACGCAAGCCAGTTTCTGAGTAAATTTACACCTTATGATATTAAGGTCGGCATCATGGGGCACCAGTTCTCTGAGCCGGGTAAATTTATTTTCCAAGACATTACCATTGCATCTAACAATAAAGACCTTGGTCTTGATGCTCGGCAGATTGTTGTAGATATCAATTGGCGTCATCTTTTTAGTGGTGAAGCCATCCAACGTTTAACGATGACTCAAGGCAACTTATCTGTAAATTTTACCGATAAAACAACGCCACTACCGCTTTCAGCGAAAGTTCTGCAATTTGAAAATAGCCAAATCCAATTAACCCAAGGGACCAATACATTACAAGTCGCGGGTTTTACAGGTGGAATCACGCCATGGAAACCAACCGTTGAAAACCCATTTGGTTATGGTGATTTTCGTTTTACTACCAACCAAATGATGGTTAATTCACTCCCCTTTAGAAATGTGGCAATAACTGGGAAATTACAGGAAAAAGTGACAGACTTTAGCCAAGTCAGTGGCTATCTCAATAATGGCTCGATAGCGGGCAAAGGCAAATGGTTTTCCGACGGTTCAATCACGATAGATAACCTTTCGATGAATAAAGTTGGCTGGCAAAATGACCTCACATTTGATGCCTTATTTGATGCCATAAACAGTCATCGAACAGTACAAATTAACCAGCTACAGCTCACCAATGTGGATATTCAGGGACGTGACTGGGCGCTTTCTGGATTGAGCAGCGAAATTGATCAAATTAGCCTTGTCAGAGGCAGTTGGAGCAGCCCCAAAAGCCATATTAATTTCAATGTCGAGCAATTGGTTATTCAGGACCAACAGGTTGATACGCTCATCGGTGAGCTGAGCATTGACGGTGATAACCTCAATATTGATAAGCTCTCAGGCTACTACAATAAAGGCATTTTTAATCTAAGTGCGATTTGGCAACGTAATGATAAATCACTGACCATCACTGAGGGAACACTCGCTGGGGTTCTGTATACTTTGCCAGATAATTGGCTCTCGTTCTTTGCTCAACCCGCGCCAGCGTGGTTATCCACATTCGCCATTGATAACTTCACCATCACGCAATCTTTGCTAATGAATATTCAACCCGAGTTTCCTTTTGAATTTACGGCGCTCAGTGGCAATATTCGTTATGTTGACCTCATCAAGCAAAAACAGTGGGGAATTTGGCGGGGGCAAGCGACATTCAATGCTGATGCAGGTACCATCAATCAAGTGATGATCCGCCGTCCTCTTTTAGAAATAGCAGGAAGTAATGGGCGTACCGCCGCCAGCCTCAGTGGAAGCGTTGACCGTGGTATCGCAAAAATCGGTTTACTGGCACAGCAAGAGCCGAATAAAGTACCTTTTGAATTACGTGCATCAGGCACCAACATTGATTTAGGTAATTTGAATCAATGGGGCTGGTCAGGCTTTTCACCGCAGATGTGGGGGGATTTTGAGGCCTCATTACAAGGGGATTTACTCGCATCGCCCCTTGCATCGAGCTTAAATGGAAAATTAACCGCGGTCCCCCTTCAGGGAAGCCGTATTGTCCGTACTGTCGTTGATGGGTATGTCACCTCTAGCATGGCTTCCCAAGAGCCATCCACAGAGTCTCAAGCTACCCCAGCGGCTAACACCTATCCTGTTGATGGACACGTGCCGACTATTGTGACTCAGTAATCTCAATGAATAGATAATAAAAAAGCAGGTATATCCTATCAGATATCCTGCTTTTTATTTTTACATGGTTAAGTTAGGCGTTTTTATCTGTCTTCGATTCAGGTAATACCATGTATACACCACTAAACACTGCACCCACTTGGTTTTCTGCATTAGTAACATGCACTTCCAATTTGACTCGTGCTTTGCTACCTCGAGCTAAACGGTCAAGGTCGCCACTGAGATGAGAAAGATCCGCGACTGCCGTTGGGCGTCCGCTAACCGGTTTTGCATAGCGAATATTGGCATCCACCAGCACGATTTCTCCGCCTAGCTTATTTTCTTGTAATAATAACCAAATCATTCCCCAACCAGTTAATGTGGCAAGAGAAAACTGGCTACCTGCAAAAATGGTGTTATGAGGGTTTTGATTTCCGGCTTCCGGCATGGTCGTTACAAATCGCTTACCCGTATATTGCTCAATGCGCACGCCCATCTTTTCACTCAAGGGAATGTATTTGTGCCAAGCTTGCTGAAGTTCACCACACCAATCAGGGCGATGAAGAATTTGATCTAAGGTCTCAATTGGCTTAATCATTAAATAATGGCGAACTGGCGTTTTGAGCTCACCCATCGCTTCTCCGCGACTTTCAAAACCCATTTTTGCAAAGAACGGTACCGCCTCTTCTCGCACACTGGAAACAATGCGTTTGACGCCTTCACGCCTTGCAATGGTTTCAAGTGCCATGATAATGAGCTTGCCAAGACCTTTACCTTGCATAACGGGATTCACAGCAAGAAATCGGATAGCACCTTCGTTATCTGCATTAATATACAAGCGACCAATCGCTAAGATACGATTCTTTTCATCGACCACCATTTGGTGGTGAGCGGTTAGGTCATAACCGTCTTTTTCCGAGCCAAGGGGTTGTTTGAACGGCTCTCGCAGCATTGACCAACGAAATTGATAATATGCAGCGAATTCAAGTTCATCTTTCGGTGTCCGTAAATGGTACATCTCTCCCCCTCCCTTAAACGATTTTTCTACACTTGTAACCAGAAGGTGACTGGACCATCATTGGTCAAGTTCACTTGCATATCCGCAGCAAATTCACCGGTTTCAGTCGTGATACCTTGCGTACGACTTTGCTCAACAAAGTATTGATATAATTGGTCAGCTTTTGTGGGTTCCGCTCCACCAGAGAAACTCGGGCGCATTCCTTTCTTCGTATCTGCTGCTAATGTAAATTGTGAAACTACGAGTAGACTTCCACCAGCTTGCTGAACATTGAGATTCATTTTGCCTTGTTCGTCGCTAAAAATACGATATCCAAGAACTTTCTCGCAAAGGCGTTTTGCTTTCTGCTCGTCATCGTCTTTTTCAACACCCAGCAGAACTAAAAGACCGGGGCCAATTTGTCCCACTGTTTTTTCATCAACAACTACACTCGCGTGAGTGACTCTTTGAATTAATGCAATCATGGGTACTCGATAAAAAAGAAGGAGTAACGTTATCGCTACTCCTTATTAAGAACGGGATTATTCGACTTCTGCACTAAAATCGTAAGTACGGAAATATTCAGGCACCGTATCTTTATTCAGAACATGGACACCTTTGATACCAAGCGCTTCTGCGGCTTTGACGTTTTCTTCAACATCATCAAAGAAAACGGCATCGGCGGCGTCAAATTCCTCAGATTCCAGAACATATTTGAAAATTTCTGGATCTGGTTTACGCATCCCTAAATCTTGGGATAAATACAGGAAGTCAGAGGAAGCTGCAATTTCTGGGTAGTGTTCTGGCCAATAATCCAAGTGTAGGCGGTTGGTGTTAGATAACACAACAACACGGTGACCTTGCTCACGCAGACGTTCCATAATATCAATGACTTCTGGTCTTAGTGAGATGAAAATTGAGTGCCAGCCTTCTGCAAAATCTTCAAAGCTTAGAGTGATACCCATCTCTTCACAAAGCAGTTCAGCAAATTCGATATCTGAAATTTTGCCACACTCATGGAGCTGGAAGATATTGCCAAAAGTGAATCGCTTTTTGATTTCTGAACTTGGGGTTCCACTCAGTTCAGACCATTTATCAAATACACGATTGAAGTCGATATCAATAATCACATTACCCATATCGAAGATATACAGCATACATTGCCCTCTTAGTTATTCATTAAATTTACTTTAATCATTATTGGGGCAACTGAACAGCCCTAAATGGTGATTATTAGGGTTATTTTTCAATTTATCGATTAAGCAAATTGGATTACGTTGCTGCTTGTCAACGAATTTTATTCCGCAATATTACTGAGGCGCTCTTCTGCACGATTTTTATGCATAAAAAAAGCGCTGTATTTCTACAGCGCCTTTCTATTTAACTCAAAGACTAACGATTAGTCTTCTTTAGAACGGCTTGCACGGCGGCGATCGTTCTCAGTCAAGTGACGCTTACGCAGACGAATTGACAGTGGAGTTACTTCAACTAATTCATCATCATCGATAAACTCAAGAGCTTGTTCCAGAGTCATTTTGATCGGTGGTGACAGTGTTGTTGCTTCATCGGTACCTGACGCACGCATGTTAGTCAGTTTTTTACCGGTTAAGCAGTTAACAGTCAGGTCATTAGAACGTGAGTGAATACCAATGATTTGGCCTTCATACACTTCAGCACCGTGACCTAAGAATAACTTACCACGATCTTGCAAGCTGTACAGTGCGTATGCAACTGCTTTACCTTGACCGTTAGAGATCAGAACACCGTTTTGACGACCACCGATTTCGCCTGGGCGAACATCGTCATAATGGCTGAATGTAGAGTACAGTAAGCCAGTACCTGAAGTCATTGTCATAAATTCAGTACGGAAGCCAATCAGGCCACGGCTAGGAATGATGTAGTCTAAACGTACACGACCTTTACCGTCTGGCATCATGTCACGCAGGTCACCTTTACGCTCACCTAACGCTTTCATCACGTCGCCTTGGTTTTGTTCTTCAACATCCAAGGTCACTTGTTCGAATGGCTCTTGTTTACGACCATCAATTTCACGAATGATAACTTTTGGACGAGAAACGGCTAATTCGAAGCCTTCACGACGCATGTTTTCAATCAGAACAGATAAGTGCAGCTCACCACGACCAGAAACGCGGAATGCGTCTGGATCTTGAGTTTCTTCAACACGCAGTGCAACGTTATGAACCAGTTCTTTATTCAGACGGTCAAGAATTTGTCGTGAAGTCACGAACTTACCTTCTTTACCACAGAATGGAGAGGTGTTAACACAATAGAACATGCTAACAGTCGGCTCATCAACCGCCAACGCAGGCAGTGCTTCAACGTTGCCCACTTGGCAGATAGTATCAGAGATGTTCAGTTCACCTAAACCAGTCAGAGCAACAATGTCACCCGCTTCTGCTTGTTGTGAATCAATACGCTCTAAACCTAAGTGAGTCAGAACTTTACCAATTTTACCGTTGCGAGTTTTACCTTCGCTATCGATAACAGTCACTTGTTGGTTAGGTTTAACAATACCGCGTTTGATGCGACCGATACCGATAACACCTAAGTAGCTGTTGTAATCTAACTGAGAAACTTGCATCTGGAATGGACCTTCCAGATCAACTTTTGGTGGCTCAACGTGTTCCACGATAGCTTCGTACAGTGGAGTCATGTCTTCTGCCATATCTGTATGGTCAAGACCTGCGATACCGTTTAATGCAGATGCATAAACGATAGGGAAATCTAATTGCTCATCCGTTGCACCTAAGTTCACGAATAAGTCGAATACTTGGTCAACAACCCAATCAGGACGTGCGCCTGGGCGGTCAACTTTGTTGATAACAACAATTGGACGTAAACCGTGGTCGAACGCTTTTTGCGTTACGAAGCGAGTTTGCGGCATCGGACCGTCCATCGCATCAACAACCAGCAGAACGCAGTCAACCATAGACATAACACGTTCAACTTCACCACCAAAATCGGCGTGACCTGGGGTGTCTACGATATTGATGTGATAACCATTCCATTGGATAGCGGTGTTTTTAGCAAGGATTGTAATACCACGCTCTTTCTCCAAGTCATTGGAGTCCATAACACGCTCATCAACAGTTTCACGTTCACCGAAAGTACCGGACTGTTGCAGTAATTTACCAACCAGTGTTGTCTTGCCATGGTCAACGTGAGCGATGATGGCGATGTTTCTTAAGTTTTGAATTGACAAGGATTTTTACCGTTTCATTGACAGGAAAGGAATATGCTTATTGAGTCGTTATATAGCTCAAAGCATACTTTCTACTTTAATTTGCTGTTATTTTACACGTTTTTCCACACAAGTGGAATAAATGTGAAAGCCATCACTATTAAAAAAGTTTTTAGCTAAAAAACATTCAGTTGCGTCGTCGTGCAAAAATGCTTAAAAAAATAGCAATTATCAGCACTAGGAAATCACAAAGTGGCAGGATAATACGCTAAAAAGGAAATATTAGCAGCCGAAAAAAAGAATAAAAAATAAACTTTCTTCGCCTATCACTATTTTAAATGCATTTTTTATTATTTAGATATATCTAATTTGACAGTTTAGATATATCGGAATAAAGTGAACCTATCAAATAATTTAGATATATCGAAATAATAACAGAGGTTCCTATGAGAATACATCAATGCCGTCATGTTTATTCCTCACATCATGATGAACATCAACGAGGACACGGTGGCTGCTGCCACAATGAAGAGCGCCAAGAACATCATCATGGTCATGACCATAGTGAATGTTGCCATGGTGAAGGTCGTCATGGTCGTGGACGCGGTGAAGGCTGTCATGGTGAAGGTCGTCACAGTCATGGACGCGGTGAAGGCTGCCACGGCGAAGGTCGTCACGGTCGTGGACGCGGTAAAGGCTTACGTCGCCTGTTTGACCACGGGGATCTGCATATTATGGTGCTCTCTTTAGTGGCAAAAAAACCTAGCTATGGCTATGAAATCATTAAAGACATCCAAGAAGCATCCAATGGCTTATATGTACCAAGCCCGGGCGTCATTTATCCAACATTAACGCTATTAGAAGAACAAGGCTTTTTGGAATCACAGATTGTGGAACGTAATCGCAAAAGTTTCTCTATTACACCTGAAGGGGCTGAACATCTCGCTCAGAATAAGGAAACTGAAACGGTTATCGCCCGTAAATTAGCCAAAGCACGTGAACTACAGCAAGGCAGTAATTTATCGGAAGATATCGAAATGGCAGTTAGCCGCTTTAAAGCCTTATTGCGCCACAAAATGGTACTCAAGCAACTAAATGAAGAACAAACTCACCAAATTGCCACTATCATTAATGATGCCGTCAAACAGATTGAAGAAGTTAATGCGATCTTAACTGACAGTAATGACGAGTAGCTCTGAACTTTATATTGTTACCACAATCCGCCGCGTTGTGCCTATTAATGGCGCTGCGCGGTGCGTGTTTTAACACCCACTGCCAAAATGCACCTAATTGGTGCAAAAAATCTTTTACTTGCACCAATGCAGCGCAATGATAGACTATTTTTTAGCCTCAACGTTGCCATCCTTTCGTCATAATCCACTTTTACTATGATTTCAAAAGTTGGCACGCTTTTCGCTTATACCATCCATAGAGAGCTTGCGATGTTGTTAATGAAATAATCATTCATCTTGCGAAGCCAGATAAACCAACCCATGCACATCTTAAACGCTGCGTGGGTTGATTAGACCCGACCAGGAGAGCCGAGAATGTCCGCTAAACATGTTTTATCGTTAATCGAAGAGCACAATGTTAGATTTATTGATCTGCGTTTTACCGATACCAAAGGTAAAGAGCAACACGTCACTATCCCTGCTCATCAAGTTGACGAAGACTTCTTTGAAGAAGGTCAAATGTTTGATGGTTCATCCATCGGTGGCTGGAAAGGCATCAACGAATCTGACATGGTATTAATGCCAGACGCATCTACCGCAGTGTTAGACCCATTCTACGCAGATAACACCTTAATCATCCGTTGCGATATTTTAGAGCCGGGCACTATGCAAGGCTACGATCGCGACCCTCGCTCAATCTCTAAACGCGCTGAAGACTTCCTACGTTCTAGCGGGATTGCAGATGTAGTGTTATTTGGACCAGAACCTGAATTTTTCGTGTTCGATGACATTCGTTTCGGCAATAGCATGCACAGCAGCTACTATCATATCGATGATATCGAAGCGGCATGGAATACAGGTACTAAATACGAAGGCGGTAACAAAGGTCACCGTCCTGGCGTAAAAGGCGGCTACTTCCCAGTACCACCGGTTGATTCATCACAAGATTTACGTTCTGCTATGTGTACAACAATGGAAGATATGGGCTTAGTCGTTGAAGCTCACCACCATGAAGTAGCAACCGCAGGTCAAAACGAAGTTGCAACTCGCTTTAATACGATGACGAAAAAAGCGGATGAGACTCAAATTTACAAATACGTTGTACACAACGTTGCCCATGCATACGGCAAAACCGCTACCTTTATGCCAAAACCATTAGTCGGTGATAACGGCTCTGGTATGCACTGCCACATGTCTTTATCTAAAGATGGTGTGAACCTGTTTGCAGGCGACAAATACGGCGGATTATCTGAGATGGCGCTGTACTACATCGGCGGTATCATCAAACACGCTCGCGCACTGAACGCCTTTACCAACCCGACGACTAACTCCTACAAACGTTTAGTCCCAGGCTTTGAAGCGCCAGTTATGTTAGCTTACTCAGCACGTAACCGCTCCGCATCTATTCGTATTCCAGTCGTTGCTAGCACGAAAGCGCGTCGTATTGAAGTGCGTTTCCCAGACCCGGCGGCTAACCCATACTTAGCGTTTGCTGCACAGTTAATGGCTGGTCTTGATGGCATCATCAACAAGATCCACCCTGGCGATGCAATGGACAAAAACCTGTACGATTTACCGCCAGAAGAAGCGAAAGAAATCCCAACGGTTGCGGGCTCTTTAGAAGAAGCGCTGGCTGAACTGGATAAAAACCGTGAGTTCTTAACTCGTGGTGGTGTATTTACTGACGATGCTATCGACGCTTACATCGAATTACTGCGTGCCGATATCCAACGTGTTCGTATGGCACCACACCCACTCGAATTTGAAATGTACTACAGTGCGTAACACGCCGTTCCACTGATAGTCTTTGTTGCCGTGAAGCACTTGCCCCATCTTTTGATGGGGCCTTTTCTCTGCACTGAGTGATAAACTGCAAATATTGGCTTCGACGTATCGGTTAATCAGTAAATAACGTATAATGCACCAAAATAGTGCAGGAGCAATATTACATGAAAGCCGAGCATTTACCTGTCCCCGAACATCTCCTCGATTCCTTAATCAACAGCGTATTGGTGCTGGATTATGATTTAGTCATTCATTATGCCAATCACGCCGCTTTACAGATTTTGGCGCAAAGCCCACGTAAGTTGTATGGCACCCCACTCCCTTTACTCTTTAATTATTGTTCATTAAATGATGAGCAGATGCTTAGCAGCTTAAAAACCGGTCACAGCTTTACAGAAAACGAAGTCACGTTAGTACTAAATAACCATTCTCATATGATGTCTCTGAGTGCCCAGCCGCTATCAGAACAATTTATCCTCGTTGAGCTTTCCCAATTAGATAGCCAGCGACGCCTTAGCCAAGAGTTAGCGCAAAATGCCCAACAACTTGCCGCTCGTGAGTTGATTCGAGGACTTGCCCATGAGATCAAAAACCCACTAGGGGGATTACGTGGTGCAGCACAATTATTGTCTAAGGCGCTGCCCGACCCGCAGCTAAACGAATATACCCAAGTGATCATTGAACAAGCTGACCGCTTACGCGCGTTGGTAGATAGGCTGCTAGGTCCACAATATCCCGGGCCTAAAACTGAGCAGAGTATCCATCATAGTGTCGAAAATGTGGTGCGCCTAGTTGCGTTAGAAAAACCCAATAATGTCACCTTAATCCGTGATTATGATCCCAGCCTGCCTGATCTTGAATATTACCCTGACCAAATAGAACAAGTGCTACTCAATATCACCCGCAATGCTTTACAAGCCCTTGGTGAAACAGGCGGCAATATTACCCTGCGCACGCGTACGGCATTTCAGGTCATGCTACAAGGCGAGCGCTATAGACTCGCGGCTCGGATTGATATTGAAGATAATGGACAGGGCATTCCGCTTGCCATCCAAGATACCCTATTTTATCCAATGGTTAGCGGTCGCCCAGATGGCACCGGATTGGGGTTATCTATCGCCCGCAGTTTAGTGGACCAACATGCGGGGAAAATTGAGTTCACCAGTTGGCCGGGTCACACCGAGTTTTCTATTTATCTACCCATCAAAAAATAGGAGATAGCCATGCAAAAGGGAAAAATCTGGGTTGTTGATGATGACAGTTCAATCCGCTGGGTGCTTGAGCGAGCACTGAATAGCGCTGAGCTGGATTGCACCTGTTTTGATAGCGCAAATGCCGTGCTTGATGCCCTCAATAATGATCGCCCTGACGTGTTGCTCTCCGATATTCGTATGCCTGATATGGATGGGCTTGCCTTACTCACTCAGTTGAAGCAGTCACACCCTTTACTGCCCATTATCATTATGACGGCACATTCGGATTTAGATGCCGCGGTTAATGCTTACCAGTCTGGAGCATTCGACTATCTGCCTAAACCCTTTGATATCGATGAAACTGTCGCACTCGTCGAACGCGCACTTAACCATAGCCGTGAACAAAACAATACCGCTGGAGACAAACCACAAGCGGCTATCGTTTCGTCAACAATGATCGGCGAAGCTCCCGCTATGCAGGAAGTCTATCGAATTATTGGTCGTCTTTCGCGCTCGTCCATTAGCGTACTAATTAATGGTGAATCTGGTACAGGTAAAGAACTGGTTGCCCATGCACTTCATCAACATAGCCCACGTGCCAATGAGCCATTTATCGCGTTAAATATGGCTGCGATTCCAAAAGATTTAATCGAATCTGAGCTATTTGGACATGAAAAAGGGGCCTTTACTGGGGCATCCCAAGTTCGCCAAGGACGCTTTGAGCAAGCAAATCGAGGTTCATTATTTCTTGATGAAATCGGTGATATGCCACTTGATGTACAAACGCGCTTATTGCGGGTACTGGCTGAAGGGCAATTTTACCGAATTGGTGGCTATACCCCCGTCAAAGTCGATGTCCGTATTATTGCAGCCACTCACCAGAATTTGGAAAAACGCGTGGAAGAAGGATTATTCCGAGAAGACTTATTCCATCGATTGAATGTCATCCGAGTGCAATTACCGCCATTGCGCGAACGTGTTGAAGATATTCCTCGTCTCGCCCATTATTTTTTACAAAATACCGCCAAAGAATTGGGCGTTGAAAGCAAAGTTCTCCACCCTGACAGCATTAAGCTTTTACAGCGCTATCCTTGGTCCGGTAACGTGCGTCAATTGGAGAATGTCTGTCGGTGGTTAACCGTCATGGCAGCGAGCCAAGAAGTGCTGCCACAAGATTTACCAAGCGATCTGTTTGGTAAACAAGAATCCACCAAAGTGGCTAAAGATCCACATTCATTATCCACTAACGCAGTCGATCCTAATATCACATGGTGTGATCTCTTAGAGAAATGGACCGATCTCGCGTTACACGCTGGTCAGCAAGATCTGTTTAATGATGCCATGCCATTACTAGAAAAAACGATGCTCAATTGCGCCCTTAAATATACCGATGGACATAAACAAGAAGCAGCGCGTTTATTAGGCTGGGGGAGAAATACCTTAACGAGAAAATTAAAAGAATTAGGTATAGAGAAATAACTTTACTTAATGAAAAAAATAGCAATGATCTAATAATGAACATCGGGTAATAAACAAATTACCCGATATCATAAATAAACTTCAGCATTAGATTGTCTAAATATAATTATCAATAACTCCAAAAGAAAAGAAAAACCAATTAATAAAGAATAATAAAAACAAAAGCAATCATATAAAGAAAAGAAATAGAGATAAATACACATTTATCTTTAAGAACAAAACAATAATAAAGGAAATATCTTAAAAATAATCTAAAATTATAATAGAGCATGAAAAGCTCATCGATTATTTTGGAGATCCCCTATGAATAGAAACACATTCAAATCACTATTTTCCATAATATTATTGTTTTCAAGCCAGTCCGCTGTATCTGTAGATGGTAATATTGAATTCATTGGTGAAATTATAGATCAAGCATGTGAAGTAAAAACCGACTCAAAGAATATACAAGTTCCTTTAGGAAGTATTCCAAAGGCAAATTTACCCAATGTGGGTAGCAAATCAACACCCGTATTGTTTACCATTACACTCATTAATTGTCCTGTTACGGTAACACGAGCATCCGTACTCTTTGATGCAATACCCTATCCTGGTGATAATACAGTTTTAGCACTAAAAGCAGATACTGGCGTTGCAACTGGAGTAGGCATTCAATTAACAGACAAGTCCAATGCTATTATTACATTATTAACGCCTTCGAACAGCTATACATTATTGCCAAATGTTGATAATCCATTGAATTTCACAGCAAATTATATTGCAAAAGCAAGCCCTGTCACCCCCGGCCCAGCAAATGGCGCGGCGACCTTCTTAATTGTTTATAACTAATTTACCTAATCAAAAAATAGCGATTATTATTACGAAAGGATAATAAAATGAGAACAATACTTTCCTGCTTTATATTGTTATTTTTAATCATCGATATAAGTCATGCGGGAGTCATTATCGGAGGTACTCGCGTTATTTACAATGAAGGAATAAAAGATGCCACCATTAACTTGAATAACCCTGATGACATTCCTTATTTAGTACAGTCTTGGGTAGATACTAGTGAAAGTAAGCCACAAGAAATTTTCTCAATAACACCACCTTTATTTAAACTTAATGGCGAGAGCAATAATACATTAAGAATATTTTTAACCGATAATACATTATCGAATAATAAAGAGTCTTTATTCTGGTTAAATATAAAAACAATTCCTGCTGTAAAGCATAAAGAAAACTCTTTACAACTTGCCTTCAGAACGAAAATGAAACTCATCTATCGTCCTACTAAGTTAAAAGAAGCTAATTTTAACGAGTTACAAAAAAAAATTATCTGGTCAAAATCAGGTAGCCAATTGACCGTTAAAAATCCAACTCCTTATTATATTAATTTTCAACAGGTCATATTTAATGACGAACAAGTGAATGATGTCAGCTATGTAGCACCTTTTTCATCCAACTCATTTACCGTCAATTCATCTCCAAACCACGGGATTGTTCAATGGGAATTAATTAATAACTTTGGAGCAACGACAGAACGTACTCAGAAAAAGATATAGCCTTTTATAATGCTGGAGATGCTTATGAAAAGTTATTGGTTTCCAGTGGTATGTCTATTCAATTTGACAAACGCCTATGCCAAAGGAAATGACCAAAGTGAAAAGCCAATGTACCCTTCTGATGAAATGTACTTCGAAACCAGCTTTTTAAATTTGCCCGAGGGTCAATCGATTGACCTTTCACAATTTGACAGCAATGAACAATTAGCAGGGGCTTATTTTGTTTATATTTATCTAAATCAACAATTTATAACCGCAAAAAAAGTACAATTTATCCCTAATGCTCAAAATAAGCTAATCCCTTGCCTAACAACGCATGAACTGACAGAGTTCGGCGTTAACACTGCACAATTTCCAGATTTACAACAGAGTAAAGAAACATGTTCCTATTTATCGGCGATACCCGATGCCCATAGTGAATTTGATTTTAATCATCAGCGCTTATATTTCAGTATTCCTCAAATTGCCTTGGTCGATCATCCTCGAGGCTCAATTGACCTTACAGACATCGATAACGGAATCAATTCTGCACTGCTTAATTACAGCTATAGCAGTTCAAAAAATAACAGCAGAACACACCGCAGTGGGAATACATCAACAAGCTATGCCAATTTACGTCCTGGTATCAATTTAGGTGCGTGGCGGCTACGCAATTATTCAACCTGGATAAATAATGATGATACTCATCAATGGGATACGGTCTACACCTATGCATCTCGAAATATTAACAGTCTCAAAAGTCAACTTATTCTTGGAGACGGTGTTTCTCCTTCCATGGTTTTTGACAGTGTGCCATTCCGTGGTATTCAGCTTTCCACCGATGATGATATGTATCCAGAAAGCTTACGAGGCTATGCGCCGACAGTTCGAGGTATAGCTCGTAGTCATGCGCAGATAACCATTCGCCAAAATGGCTATATTATTTATCAAACCAATGTGGCCGCAGGTCCATTTGAAATCAATGATCTCTACCCAACAGGCAGTAGCGGTGACCTTTATATTACGATTAAAGAATCTGATGGAAGTGAGCAGCATCAAATCGTTCCCTTCGCTTCACTCCCTATTTTACAACGAGAAGGCTACCTATTTTACAGTGTAACTGGCGGGCAATACCGTGCCTATGACTCTCATATTGATAAAACGAAATTTAACCAAATTTCAGCTAGTTATGGGCTGCCTTATGACATGACGCTCTATGGTGGCTTACAACATAGCGCTGACTATCAATCTCAAGCCCTTGGATTGGGTAAAAATTTAGGTGATTTGGGGGCAATTTCTGCAGATATTACGATAGCCAATTCAACACTCAGTGATCATTCTCATCATCAAGGTCAATCTTATCGATTTCGTTATAACAAAAACTTGAATATGACAGGCACCAATATTGCACTGGCAGGATATCGGTACTCAACCAGTCACTATTTCAGTTTATCTGAAGTTTTCGACAACTATCGTAATACCGATTTTATCCCTCAAATTGAACGTCGGCGTAACCGTGCAGAAACAACCATTAGCCAAAACTTATGGCAACACTATGGATCAATTTCAGTTGGTTACGTAAATGAAGATTATTGGAACAGCCAGCGTCGAACACAATCAGCCAATATAAGCTATAACAATAATTGGAATGCGATCAATTACAGCATGAATTACACATTCGATAAAAATACGTTTAAATATCATTCATCTAATGATAGCCAATCAGGTCAAACTAATCATTTATTTGCCTTGTCAGTCAGTATTCCATTTACGTTTTTCGACGATACGGCTTATATCAATATGAACACCACTTCAAATAATCACAATACAAGTTCAAGCACGATTGGTATCTCAGCTTCACAGCTTAATAATCGTTTAAGCTGGAGTGCCCAACAAGAGTTCATCAAACATGGGCGCCAAAATGCTGGAAACATCAATGCAACCTATAAAGGTCAATCCGGTGTCATCACAGGAGGGAGCGGATACAGTCGAGATAATTACACGGTTTATTATGGCATAAATGGCAGTGTCGTCGGGCATGCTGATGGGCTAGTCTTTGGACAACCATTAGGAGAAACGGCAGTGTTAGTCGAGATCCCTCAGGCTTCTAACATCGATATATTAAATAATTCAGGTATTAGCACTAACGCTCAAGGATATGCATTAGTGCCTTATGTTTCCCCCTATCGTAAAAATACGGTAGCCGTTGATGTATCTACGCTACCTGAAAATACAGAGGTCGATCTCACGAGCAAAACAGTCACGCCAAGCCGAGGAGCCTTAGTTAAAGCTGAGTTTCGTGCCAATCTAGGGTATCGCGCTTTCATAACGTTGACTCGACCCAATGGTGAACCCGTACCTTATGGCGCTCAAGTTATTTTTCAAAATGAAAAAATGGTGAACAGCATTGTTGATAACAATGGAAAGGTGTATGTCTCCGGGTTGAGTGAACAAGGCAGTTTTGATATTCAATGGAACAATCAACCACTCTGCCATGTGACCTACAATTTAGCTGGGTTACCAAACTATCTTGGTCTATATAAAACGACCGCTATATGCCAGTAGAGAGGAGCCATATGATCACTTGTACATTACAACAAAGTTTAAGCCGTATTTTACTCTTGTTCTGCTTCATTCCGACAATGCAAGCTGCCTGTCTACAAAATCCACGTTTCGTGAATTTAATATCCTATGTGCCATCGCGGACTTATAACGTGTCATATGATGATCTATCTACACGAGATCTTGAAACTATCACAATACCCTATGGCGGTGGAGGCGCATATTTAGATACGCCTGCCACAGGAGCAAATGATTGTGGAGCGACTTATATGTATGGCCGCTTTTTGAGCCCTTGGGCGCCAAATTCAAATCGCATAGCACCATCTAACCTACCGGGGATCAGCATCTCGGTCCGCACTGCGGCGCCAGTATCAGGCTCAGGTTGGTTTAATGAGACATACTTGCCGCCAGCGGGTGGCATTCCAGGATTTAGAATTTCTCATACCAATTGGGATATTATTATAAAGAAAACAGGTCAAGTGACACAATCCGGTTCGCTCACTGCCGGTAATGTCGCATACCTCTACCAAACGAACACCCGCCCTACCAATTCAACGTGGTATCTAACCACATTAAATATGCCTAGTAACTCCATAAAAATCAATGTACTAAGTTGTTCCTTAAAAAGCTCATCGTATAATATTGATATGGGCGATTGGGACACAACTCAGTTCGGTGGTGTAGGCAGCACTAGCCCTTCGGTGAGCATTCCTATCGTATTGACCTGTAAACCTGGCACTAATATAAAAGCAACAATAACGAGCAATGCAGGTTATCAGGATGAATCAACAGGAAAATTGAAACTGGAAGGCACTGGGCAAGCAACTGGCATTGCGATTCAACTATTAGATAAAAATAATAGCCCTATTCGACTCAATTTCCGCAATAGCCTGCAAAATAATGTCCCTGCTGGAGATTATATTTTTAATTGGAAAGCTCGCTATATTCAAACCGCGACCACCATCACTCCGGGTACAGCTAACTCCAGCGCGATGGTCAATATTCAGTATGAATAGGCAATATGATGAATAGTCTTCAAAAATTATTGATTGGTAGTGCATATGTAGTATGCCACTACGCATATAGCGCCAATAATATTGCGCTCTATTTTAATGGCTCAATTAAAGCGTCACCCTGCCAGATTGAACAAACTGACTATATTATCGATCTAAAAACCATCAATATTGCCAATATAAGAGATAACTTACGATCGCCATGGGTTAACTTTAATGTCAGTTTGAAAAATTGCCCAACCAGCTCCCGTCAATCAATCATGACGCTAACCGGTACGCCAGACCCGACAAATCCAACCTATTTTATTAACCGTGGTACAGCCACTCATGTGGCACTAGATCTCACCACTGGAAATAGCCACACTCAAGTGAAAAATGGAACCCAAATCACTACGCCAATCAACCAACAAACTCACAGCGTACAGATTCCTTTTTCAGCCCGTGTTGCTGGTTTAAACAATGGTATGACAGCCGGTACTTTTCGTAGTCATGTGGAGTTTACCTTCACTTATAACTAGTCCATTTTTTTACATACAGTGTATCCCATAAAAAACGATCACTGTCATTTACATTAATTGAGAGGTGCAAAATGCATGATAAATACCCAATATCCGAAATCATTGGAAATAAAATAAAGTTTCTTAGAGAGCGAAAAATATTATCTTTGCAGGAAGTTGCAAATGCAATTGGTATTGATGAAATACAACAAGCTCATTATGAAAAGGGGCAATCTCGAATCCCGATTGATAAATTAAAGCAGTATGCCAACTATTTCGAGATTAACATGGTAACCTTTTTCATTTTTACTGAGAAAGAAAAGAAAACAATCAGGGCGTATGTACAAAAAAAATCAGGCTCATAATCTGATTATTTTTTAAAACAATAAATTCAGAGTTGCCCCGCATTAATAAAACATCTTATTCAGATTATTGAAATGAGACAAACAAACACATCAAGATTTTATTTAAATCATATCGAATAACAATCAAGTATAATTTAGATTATTATTTTACGACACTCCCAACCACCATTAGAAAAACAAATGAAACATTAATTCATCCATCCCCCTCATAAGGTGTATCTCCTTAATTAACCATTAGCAATATGTAAATAATGAAATTAAATATTTATTTTAAATATTCATTTTAAGTATCATTTAAAAACACCCACATTTATAAATACAAACTATTATAAAATCCAACTCCTACCGTGATTTAAAAGATAAAAATAGAACAAAACAAATTAAACAATCAATTAAATCTAAAAAACCAAAAACTTGTTTAATGTTAAAATAAAAGTCAAAATACCCGTCAATTGGGTAATTCATTATTTTAATGAACCTCAATTCTTCAAATAAAATATCTCTCGGAGAAAATAAATGAAAAAGAATTTACTGGCATCGTTAATTGCTGCGTCTTCTATTTTTGCTGTAAATAGTGCATTAGCCGCAGATGGAACAATTGATTTCACGGGTGAAATCACTGATCAAGCTTGTGAATTAGCCGCTGGCTCTGACGCATTAAAAGTGAACTTAGGTAAAGTATCTAAGAAAGCATTACCAAGTGCTGGAAGCACAGCTGCTGCAACAAAATTTACTATTAAATTAATTAATTGCCCAACAACTGTGACATCAGCATCCGTAAAATTTGATGCAACCTCTTACCCAGGAGATGACTCTGTTATTGAACTTAAAGATGCGGGTCAATCTGGTGTTGCTAAAGGTGTTGGTATTCAAATTACCGATGATGTAAATACCGTTATTCCTCTATTTACTGCATCTAAAGCTTATCCTTTAAAAGATGGTGTTGAAAACAATTTAGATTTTAGAGCTCGTTATATTGCTCAAACCGACAGCGTTGATGTGGGTTTAGCGAATGCAAATGCAACATTTACAATTAACTATAATTAATTAGTGATTAAGGTTTAAATGGAATTAAGCCTTAATATTCTATTCAATGGTGGTAATATGAAATTTATTGTTTACGCTCTTATTTCTTTATTCACGCTTATTAATACCGCTTATGCTGGTGTAATTATTGGTGGGACTCGCGTTATCTATTCCGAAGGGAATAAAGATGTGAGTATTTCGGTTGAAAACCCAGATAAAATCCCCTATTTAATCCAATCTTGGATAGATGGTATTGATGAAAAAAAACAGTCTGATTTCACTATCACACCACCATTATTTAGATTGAATCCAGAAAAGACTAATGCATTACGCATTTTTTTAACTGAAAACAAACTCCCTCAGGATAAAGAATCTTTATTCTGGCTAAATATAAAAACTATTCCGGCAACTGAACGTACAGAAAACTCATTACAAATTGCGTTTAAAACTCAGATGAAGCTAATTTATCGACCTTCAATTTTTAAAAACGTTAACTTTGAAGAAGAGCAAAAAAAATTAACATGGTCTAAATCAGGAAAAATGCTTTCTGTTAATAATCCAACGCCTTATTACATGAATTTCCAGAGCATTACTTTTAATGGGAAAAAAGTTAATGATGTTTCCTATGCCGCACCGCTGACAACAACAACCTTTGAAATTAATGATATGGCAACTAGTGGAACAATTAAGTGGGAAGTTATTAATGACTATGGTGCTGCCGAAAAACCCGCTGAAATAAAAATATAGAAAATATAATAGTAGGTCACAACCCAATGAAAATAAATAAAATATGCTTTGGCCTATTTTTATATCTAGGCTATACGGTTTCACTGTATGCGGAAAATAATACAGATAATAATGTGTATTTCGATCCTGATTTTTTAGAGCTACCCAATAAAGATGCCGTTGATTTAAGTCAGTTTGAAAATAATGAACAATTAGCCGGAAGTTACTATGTCGATATTTACGTTAACACTAACTTAATCGGTGCAAAAAAACTTAATTTTGATAAAAACAGGGATAACCAATTAATACCCTGTTTATCTCTCGCTGATTTAACAGATTTCGGTGTCAAAACGGCTGAATACCCTGAATTACAAAGTACAGGCACTGACTGTGTGAATTTAGCCGCAATACCTGACGCGAAAAGCCACTTTGAGTTTGACTCACAACGGCTATATTTGAGTATTCCGCAGATTGCCTTAGACAAAAATCCTCGTGGCTATGTCAATTTAGAGAATATTGATAATGGGATTAATGCGTTAATACTGAATTACAGTTATAGCGGCTCCAAAAATTATGACCGTAAAAAAGGTGGCTCTGATACGACTTCAAACTATGTGAATTTAAGACCTGGCTTAAATATCGGGGCTTGGCGTCTGCGTAACTATACCACATGGTCAAGTAGTGATGGTCAATCCAATAAATGGGACACCGTTTACACTTATGCTTCTCGCGGTATTAATCGCATTAAAAGCCAGCTAACACTTGGAGACAGCGTATCGCCATCAATGGTGTTTGATAGCGTACCATTTCGTGGTGCGCAGCTAGCCACCGATGATGATATGTACCCTGAGAGTTTACGCGGCTATGCACCCGTTGTTCGAGGAATCGCGCGTAGTAACGCCCAAATTACTATCCGCCAGAATGGCTACACCATTTACCAAACTGAAGTGGCTGCCGGCCCCTTTGAAATCAATGATCTGTACCCTACTGGTGGCAGTGGCGACCTCCACGTCACTATCAAAGAATCGAATGGTAGCGAGCAATATCAAATTGTGCCATTTGCATCCTTACCTGTATTACAGCGTGAGGGCTATTTCTCTTATAGTGCAACTGGTGGACAATATCGCTCCTATGATAGCCATGTGGATAAAACCCATTTTGGTCAATTTACTGCTATTTATGGTCTCCCTTATGGGATTACCGCCTATGGTGGGAGTCAATTCAGTGAAAAATATCAATCTTATTCCATTGGTGCGGGGCAAAACCTAGGGCAATTAGGCGCAGTGTCTATCGATGTCACCCATGCAAATGCCAAGTTTAGTGATGATAGCAAAGAGCAAGGGCAATCTTACCGCTTCCGTTATAATAAGAATATCAATGATATAGGAACAAACATTGCCTTGGCAGGCTATCGATATTCCACAAAAGGTTACTATAGCTTATCGGAAGTATTTGATACTTTTAGAGACACTCACTATACGCCAGAAATTGAACGACGCCGTAACCGCGGCGAAATTACTCTCAGCCAAAACCTAGGGGAAAATTACGGATCATTATCGATTGGTTACGTAAATGAAGATTATTGGAATAGTGATAAGAAAACCCAATCAGCCACACTAGGATACAGCAATAGCTGGCAAGGCATCAGTTACGGCATTAATTACACCTATAACCGGGATACCAGCACATATGCTTATCAAGGGAAGAGCCAAGGTCAAAGTGAAAACGATCACCAGCTCGCCTTAAACGTCAGTATTCCCATTAATCTATTTGATAGTACTTTTTACTACAACCTCAATACAAACAGCAGTAGCGGCGGTCCAAACTCAGGAAATATGGGACTCTCGGCTAGCCAATTGGATAACCGCCTCAACTGGAGTATTCAACAAGGTTATACCACCCAAGGGCAAGGCGCATCTGGGAATATGAATGCTTCATACAAGGGTCAATACGGTGAAGTCTCTGGGGGAAGTAGTTACAGCAAGGATAATTACAACCTCTATTACGGTGCGAATGGTAGCTTCGTCGCACACTCTACAGGCTTCGTACTTGGGCAACAACTCGGTGAAACCGCAGCGATAGTGGATATCCCAGAAGCTGGCGATGTACCAATCCTGAACCAAGCAGGCGTCGTCACGAATAACCAAGGCTATGCATTAGTGCCGTATATCACGGCATACCGTAAAAACGTGATTGATATTGATACCTCGGCATTACCGGATAATACCGAAATGGAATTAACCAGCCAAACGGTCGCACCAAGTCGCGGAGCACTCGTTAAAGCCAGTTTTGCCGCCAATGTGGGTTATCGAGCCATGATAGAACTTAAATTTACAGATGGAAAGCCCGTACCATTTGGCGCCCAAGCCATCTTTAAAGATAACAATCAATTAAATGGCATGGTGGGTAATGATGGTGAAATTTATTTATCCGGCTTAGCCGAAAGCGGCAGTTTTATTATCCAATATAACGAGAAACAACAATGCCAAGTTAATTATAATTTGGCCGATGCCTCGAATTATTTGGGTTTATATAAAGCAACTGCAATTTGCCAATAATAAGGAAATAGATCATGAGAAGATTAATATATAGACCTATATTAATAATTACATTTCTATATTCAGGATATGTTACAGCAGCATGCACTTTAAACCCTAATTTAAATAATAAAATCGCGAATATTCCTAATAAAGTATATAACATTCAGTATGATGATACCGGAACCCTAAATTTGGAAAGCTTTAATGTGAGCTTCTCTTCCTCTTCCCAGTGGGTTACTAGTGATTCAAGCTCCTGTGCCACATCGTATTTAACGGGTAGTTTTATAAATAGCTGGACCCCAAATTCGAATAAAATTGCCTTATCCAATATCTCTGGTATTGGAATTACAGTTTCAACCGCAGGTATTGGTAATTTTAATGCTGTATGGGATCAGAATAACCAGAACTACAATATATTAACAACACACTGGACGGTCACAATAAAAAAACTAGGTCAAGTGACACAATCAGGAGTATTACGAGCAGGTAATGTCGCTAGGCTAACAGCAACTTACCGTTCTCCAACGAATGTAACTTGGAATTTAACAACATTAAATATGCCAGCAAATGCTATCCGTATAAATGTACTCAGTTGCTCGTTAAAAAACAATCAGTCTGTTTATAATATTGAACTTGGTGATTGGTATGATACCCAATTTTCAAATATGGGTGACACCAGTACCGCCGTAGATATTCCAATTACTTTAACCTGCATGTCTGGTGCCAATATTAAAGCAACGATTACGAGTTCCGCTGGCTATGTGGATGTCAATACTGGGAAATTAGCCTTATCTGGTGCGGATAAAGCCACTGGAGTAGCGATTCAATTACTCGATAAAAATAGTGTCCCCATAAAGCTCAATACTAAAAATAGTTTACAAAATAGCGTACCTGCCGGTGATTATATGTTTAATTGGAAAGCTCGTTATATTAAAACAGCAGATAAAATAACACCCGGAAGTGCGAATTCAACAGCCACTGTGAATATCCGTTATGAATAGGAAAAAATAATGAAAAAGTTAATACTCCCTTTATTCTTAGCGAATAGCCTATTCATCAGCGTAGGTGCTTTTTCTTCAAGTACAGTGACGCTTAATTTTAAAGGCAATATTAAAGCGGCAACTTGCAATATTTCTGGTGGAAATAACATCGATATTGACTTGAAACGAATGCCCGTCGATTTATTTAATCAGCCACAAAGTGGGTCTGATTGGAAAATGTTTAACATCGATATGAATAACTGCTCTTCTTATGTGAATCAAATAGTCCTCACATTTAGTGGAACCGCAGATACAAATAATATCAATGACCTATATAAAAATACGGGTACAGCAAAAAATATTGCAGTACAACTTGAAAGCGGGGATGGCACAACCCCGCTAGGCAATCAAAAAGTGTTACGGGTACCGCTAGGTGGAAAAAATAGCCTCAGCATCCCGTTAAGAACCCGCGCATTTAGTGCGCTTGGTAATGCGAGTGCAGGTTCTGTTTCTGCCAATATTACAGCCACTATCACTTATCTATGAGGAAGAGAACAATGAAAAAAATCATACTTTCATTATTACTCCTAACATCTCCCTTAACGGTCATGGCGCAGGCTGCCAATATTCATGTCCATGGCTATGTCACCGCATTACCATGTGAGTTAGAAAAAGCTAACTATCTTATTGACCTAAAAAAGGTCAATGTTTGGAATATTCGTGATACTCAAACCTCTCCTTGGGTAGATTTTACGATTAAATTAAAAAATTGCCCTGTAGATACCCAAGAAGCGATGATGGTAATTAACGGAACACCCGATAATGTCGTAACCAATTACTTTATTAATAGTGGCAGTGCCAAAAATGTCGCATTAAATTTAGCTTATGGCGAAAATAAAATAACGGTAAAAAATGGCGAAAAAATTACGGCACCAGTCAATACCCAAACTCGTACCGTTGAAATACCACTATCCGCAAGAATGGCAGGATATGGTACAGGAATGACGGGGGGCTCTTTTAAAAGTCATCTTGACTTCACACTAATTTATAATTAATAAATCTTTAAACGATACTCTTATTTTAATAAGCCAATTAAGATGATGAGTATTCACTAGATAAAAACAATGTTCACTAATTGAAATTCTAATTATGAATCTCCATATAAAATAAATAACTTTAATTGAGGTGATGTAAGTCAAGATATCAATATAAATACCTGATAGATATATATTTAAGGTAATGGTATTCATTTGCCTTCTGTTAATTCATTTAACATATCGCAAATAATAAAAAGAGGTTAAATAATGAAAAATAGCTACCCGGTCTCTGCTGTTATTGGATATAAAATAAGAGAACTACGTAAGGAAAAAGGGTTATCCCTACTTGCTGTAGCTAAAACTATTGGAATTAGTGAGCAACAGCAATTACGTTATGAACGTGGACATAATCGGATATCGATAGATCGGCTCAAACAATATGCTATTTACTTTAATATTAATATTAATGACTTCTTTTTATTTAATGAGCACGAAAAGGAAAAAATAAAAAGGGAACTGAGAAGAAAGCTAGAAATACAGTAATTATACTTAATCCTACTGGTCATTATGATGAAAAAAATACATCCAAAATTGTCGGTGCCCGAATTAGGACACTGAGGAAAGATCGCAATATGAGTATCCAGCAGCTTAGTTCGCTATTGGGAATCAGTCAGCAACATCAATCTCGCCATGAACTAGGCGAAATGAGAATTCATGTTGATACACTTTATTCTATTTCAGAAATACTGGAGCTGGATATCCGAGAGTTAATGAGTGATTTTATCGATTCATATAGCTGTACATACACCTCTGATAAAAAGGAAAAAGACAATTTATTAGTCGCCGAATTGCTCTTATCGCCAGAACAAAATTTCTCTTTATATAAATAACCAAATCAATATTGGCAGGAAATGACCTACCAATACCACTGTCTACATATTCTATTTGCTGTATTTGATACTCTTAATCAGGAGCGAACATGCACTTTAATTTTAAAAAAATATCTTTTTCTTTTTGTCTCTTTGTCTATTCTGGGTTTTCCTTTGCTGCATGTATTCAAAATCCTAGATTAAACAACATTACTGTTAATGTCCCGACCAGGACATATACCATTCAATATGATGATGCTTCATCTAAAGAACTTGGTCGATTTATTGTCACGTTTGCCAATGGCGATATTAATACCTATTCAGGTAAAAATGGACAATGCGGACAAGCTCGGCTCTATGCCAGCTATGTTAATGGCTGGGTGCCTAACGCGAATAAAGTTGCGGCGACCAATGTTGCCGGTATTAGTGTCGAAATTGTAGCCACTGCAATAGGCAGCATTAATGTCTACAGTCGCTATCCTGTTCAAGGACGACTACCTTGGACCATTGTTGCACCTCAATGGACCATGATCATTCGTAAAACCGGCGCGGTACCTCAATCTGGTAGCTTAAAGGCGGGCAGTGTGGCTCGGTTAATCCAAGATAATCCCAATCACGTTAACTGGAATTTATCTACTCTCAATATTCCCGCCAATGCCATTAAAATTAATGTCGCTAAATGTTCTACGAAGTCGAGCAACTACACCATTAACCTTGGCGATCGATACGATACTCAATTTAAAAATATTGGGGATGTCAGCACAAACGTCAATATCCCTATCACCCTTAGCTGTGCGGCAGGCACGAATATTAAAACAATCGTCACGAGCAGCGCAGGCTACGTGGATGCGGCAACTGGAAAGATTAAACTCTCTGGAACAGGCTCTGCCACTGGCATTGGTATACAATTGCTTGATAGAAATAACTCACCAATACAGCTTAATACTAAAAATAGCTTACAAAATAATGTTGCTAACGGAGATTATATTTTCAACTGGAAAGCCCGCTATGTAAAAACAGCCGCAAAAGTGACACCCGGTACGGCAAACTCCACTGCCACCGTGAATATTCGCTATGAATAATCAAATTAATTCTATCTGCTATTAATTTTACTTTAACAGTAGATAGAATTAACACATCAATACGCGACCACTTATAAAAATAGAAAAAGCTTAATAAAAAAACGTTCTCATACTTATTTAGACTATTCATTTAAGAGCATTAAACCCCTTTCATTCTTTTTTAGATAATACATATTTGTACATTAGAAAAATCAAACCATCCTCTTCCAAACTTTAAATTTAAATAATCACCATATGAGAGATGCGTTATAGTTTAAAATTACAAAATAATTATTTTTAGTTTTATATCGTTATTTCACTTTATCCCCCAAACTGATAAACCAGTAAAAAAACAACAATTAAAAACGTTTAATCTTAAAAATAACGCATGTTGAGTTTATTTATTAATTAATTACTTAATATTTATAAACTGATTATATTTACCTAAAAACCCACCATCTTGTTTATTTATAAAAATAGTCACAAAATACTCGTGCTTTGTGTAAATAAGCAAATAAATATATTTCCTCAATAAAATTGAATATCGAATTAAGTTTCGGAGAGTTAAAATGAAAAAACACGTTATTGCATCTTTAATTGCAACAAGTACCTTATTAATTTCTGCCAACGGTTTCGCAAAAGATGGCGATATTAATTTCACTGGTGAAATTATCGATAATGCCTGCCAACTCGCAACTGGTTCTGATGCTATCCAAGTGAATTTAGGTAAAGTATCTAAAACAGCATTACCAAGCACAGGCAGTACAGCAGCTGCAACCAAATTTACTATCCAATTGGAAAAGTGCCCTGCTGCAGTCACTAGCGCAACCGTAAAATTCGATGGTGTTGCTTATGATGGTAACAACAACGTTCTACAAGTCACCAATCCAAATACATCAGGTGTTGCAACGGGTGTTGGGATCCAAATTCAAGACGTAAAAGGCGTAACTGTTCCACTGTATAGCATTTCTAATCCATACACATTGCAAGAAACCGTTGTGAATAACTTAGATTTTACTGCGCGTTATATCGCGATGTCTGACACGGTCACTGCGGGTCAAGCGAACTCAACTGCAACCTTCACGATTAACTATAACTAATTATTAATTAAGGTTTATACGGATATAAGCCTTAATTATTCTTACTCAGTGGTGGCAATATGAAAACAATAATTTCTGTCTGTATCATGCTAATTGCGCTCAGCCAGTCGGTCTATGCCGGTGTGATTATCGGGGGAACTCGCGTCATTTATCCAGAAGGAAATAAAGACGTCAGTATTAGCGTCGAAAATCCGGATAAAGTGCCTTATTTAATTCAATCATGGATTGAAAATGCCAATGAAGGCAAGCAAACGGATTTTACTATTACGCCGCCACTTTTTCGTTTAAACCAAGAAAAAACTAATGCACTGCGCATATTTTTAACCCAAAACACCCTGCCTAATGATAAGGAATCTTTATTTTGGCTGAATATTAAAACTATTCCTGCGACTGAAAAGAAAACGGAAAATTCATTAAAAATTGCGTTTAAAACTCAAATGAAGCTCATTTATCGACCGAGTGCAATAAGCAATGTGGATTTTGCGGAAGAACAAAAAAAATTAACGTGGTCGAAAGTGGGTACATCCATCACCGTTAAAAATCCGACGCCTTATTACATGAATTTTCAAAGTATCAGCTTTAATGGCAAAAAAGCGGAAAACATTTCGTACGTCGCCCCATTTTCAACCAAGTCCTTCACTATTCATAGTCCTGAACTGCACGGCACAATTAAATGGGAAGTAATTAATGATTATGGGTCCGCCAATCATCCAGCAGAAATAAAAATATAGCCTTAATGGCAATTAGGTTTATCTATGAAAATAAATAAAATATGCCTTAGCCTATTTATCGCCTTAGGCTATATTGCGACATCTTCAGCAGAACCAGAAACTTATTTTGACCCTGAGTTTCTTGAGCTGCCCAATAAAGAATCGGTAGATTTAGGTCAATTTGAGCGTAATGAGCAGTTGCCTGGTCAATATTATGTCGACATTTACATTAATAAGAGCCTCATTGGTTCAAAAAGTGTCACGTTTTCGACTAATGCTAAAAAAGAGCTAGAACCGTGCCTGACGCTCAGTGACTTAAAAGATGTCGGCGTTAAAGTTGCAGATTATCCGAATTTACACACAGAGGGAAATACCTGTGTCAATCTTACTGCAATTCCAGATGCTAACAGTGAATTTGAATTTGGTTCTCAGCGGCTGTATTTAAGTATTCCGCAAATTGCGTTGAATATGAACCCACGAGGCTACGTCGATCTTGCCGCGATTGATGATGGGGTCAATGCGTTATTACTCAATTATAGTTATAACGGCTCACGTAATACGGATCGTAAAAATAATAAAAATAGCTCTAACTCTAACTATGTAAACCTACGTCCGGGACTCAATGTCGGCCCGTGGCGTCTGCGTAATTACACCACATGGCAAAGTAGTGACGGACAACGGAATAAATGGGACACGGTATACACCTATTTGAGCCGTAATATCAATGCGATAAAAAGCCAGTTAATTCTCGGGGATAGTACATCGCCTTCGGCTATTTTTGATAGTGTGCCCTTTCGTGGAGCCCAGCTTGCCACCGACGATGATATGAATCCAGAAAGCTTGCGAGGCTATGCGCCAGTAGTACGTGGTATTGCGCGCAGTAATGCGCAGATTACCATTCGTCAAAACGGCTACACCATTTACCAAACAGACGTTGCGGCAGGCCCTTTTGAAATTAACGATCTCTACCCAACAGGGGGAAGTGGAGACTTACACGTTACGATCAAAGAAGCCAACGGCAGCGAGCAGTATCAAATTATTCCGTATGCTTCTTTACCGGTTTTACAGCGTGAAGGCTATGTCTCTTACAGTGTGACGGGCGGGCAATACCGCAGCTATGATAGCAGTGTGGATAAAAAATCCTTCGCTCAATTTACATTGATCTACGGTTTACCGTGGGGGCTGACTGCCTTTGGCGGGAGTCAAGTAAGTGATAAGTATCAAGCTTATTCCGTTGGCGCAGGACAAAACTTAGGGCGATTTGGTGCGTTATCGATTGACGTCACCCACGCGAATTCCACCTTAAATAATGGCACCAGCGAAAGCGGGCAATCTTACCGCTTTCGTTATAACAAAAACCTGAATGACATCGGCACCAACATCGCGCTTGCGGGCTACCGTTATTCAACTCAAGGCTTTTACAGCCTGGCAGAAGTGTTTGACGGTTATCGAAAAAATGGTTTTAGCCCACTGTACGAACGCCGCCGCAACCGCGGGGAAATCACACTAAGCCAGAGCTTAGGAGATCGTTGGGGGTCGTTATCTGTCGGGTTCGTGAGTGAAGATTACTGGAACAGCGATCGCAAAACTCAGTCTACGACTATTGGCTATAACAATAGTTGGAACAATATCAGTTACGGGCTGAACTACAGTTACAACAAAAATACCAACCCGAACCAGAACAGTGGTGGACGTAATAATAAAGAGGATGATCATCAATTTGCCTTTACGGTCAGTGTGCCGTTTAGCGTGTTCGAAGACACCTTCTATTACAACTTTAACAGTACCAGCAGCAGCGCCAATGGCTCATCGGGCAGTATGGGGATTTCAGCCACTCAGCTAAATAACCGTTTGAATTGGAGCGCGCAGCAAAATTTCCCAACCCGAGATTCTGGCGCGTCCGGTAACTTGAATGGTAGCTATCGTGGGCAATACGGGGAAATTTCAGGGGGAACGGGCTACAGCACCAATAATTACACTCTGTATTACGGTGCGAGTGGCAGTGTGGTGGCGCATTCCGGAGGGGTCGTATTAGGTCAACAATTGGGTGAAACCGCTGCCTTAGTGGAGATTCCCGACGCCGCTAACATTCCAATATTGAACCAAACTGGCGTACAAACTAACGGGCAAGGCTACGCATTAGTCCCCTATGTCACGGCTTATCGCAGTAATGGGATCCAGATTGATACCAGTAAATTACCAAGTGATACCGAAGTGGAGTTAACGACCCAGAATGTCGCGCCAAGCCGTGGAGCCATTGCCAAAGCCAGCTTTAATGCCAATGTAGGGTATCGCGCTATCATGACCTTACATTTTAAAGATGGTAAACCCGTGCCTTTCGGCGCACAGGCGGTTTTTCCGAACAATAATCAGCTCAATGCTATGGTCGGTAATGATGGGGAAATTTATCTGTCGGGAATGCCAGAGAGTGGTTCATTTACGATTCAATATAACGATAAACAGCAGTGCCAAGTGACGTATAACTTAGCAGGCTTACCGAATTATATTGGCTTATATAAAACCACTGCGGTTTGCCAATAAGGAAAAATAAAATGAAAAAATTCATTATTCAATTCACATGTACTATAGGATGCTTATTTTTATATTCTGGCTACGGTTATTCTGCAGCCTGTGCTAAAAACGCTAATTTGAATAACCGAACTGAATATATTCCTGCTAGAACATATACTATTCAATATGATGATAGTAGCACCAAAGTTTTAGATACCATCAAATTAACTTATGGAACTGCACCTTTGCCTGTAACTGCGAATCCGAGTGGTTGCTACAATATTGGGCTACAATTACTCAACAGCCCACCAATAACAAATACAACGATATCTACTTCAATTTCAGGCATCACTTTCACTGCTGAAACTGCGGCATTAAAAGTAAGTCAACCAATTAGTGTTTGGCAAAATAGTGGTACATCACTCAATATTAATAGCCCTTCATGGGAAATTAAAGTACAAAAAACAGGCTATGTCCGGACTGGTGGAACTGTGAATGCTAGAACTATAGGAACACTACAAGGGCTTGGTAATGAAAATGGTGTCAATACACGCTGGAATTGGAATTTAACTACAGCAATACTTCCAGCAAATACAATGAAAATTATTGTGCTAAGTTGTTCACTAAAAAATAATCAAAACACTTATAATATTAATATGGGTGATTGGTATGATACTCAATTTAAAAATATTAATGATACACAAGGAACGGTTGACATTCCTATTTCATTAAGTTGCTTATCAGGTACCAATATTAAGGTTACCGTCACATCTGATAATATCGATAATGCAGCAAATGGACGATTAGGCTTAGTTGGTGCTAATAGTGCCAAGGGTATTGCAGTACAATTATTGAATAATTCAGGAAGCCCCATTACATTAAATCAGCAGTTTACCCAACAAGATGGCGTAACACAAGCAGATTATATTTTCGGGTGGAAAGCTCGCTATATTAAAACGGCCGCAACGGTCACACCAGGGACTGCAAATGCCAATGCCACTGTTAATATTCTTTATGAATAGGAATAGTTTATGAGAAATTTAATTATATTTATAATTAACCTCTGTATCCCATTAATAGCGAATGCAGGTGATACTGTCTATTTAAAGTTTACGGGAAATATAAAAGCAGCTACGTGTAATTTAACTGCTGGAAATAGTGTAGATATTGATCTAAATACATGGCCTGCAGACAGTTTTTACTCTGCTCAAAGTGGTACAGATTGGAAACGATTTACGCTCGAGTTAAAAGATTGCTCCTCGTTTATTAATAGCGTGAGATTAACATTTACAGGGACTGCGGACAGCACGGATATTACAAGCCTATACAAAAATAATGGGACAGCGACCAATATTGCCATCCAATTACAGAGTGGTGACGGCGCGACACCATTGGGGAATAGCAAAGTATTAACCATTCCGACCAACGGGCAGCCTTTGGTGAGCATTCCCCTACGTACACGGGCATTTTCCTCGCTCGGTAATGGTACCTCTGGCACCTTATCCGCCAATATTACTGCCACCATTACCTATTTATAAGGGGCTGACCATGAAAAGAATTTTATTCAGTTTACTTAGCTTGTTCGCCCTGCCAGCAATGGCGGAAAGCGTCAATATTTATGTGCACGGTAACGTAGTTACCATGCCCTGCAAAGTAGAAAATACCAGTTATAACGTGGAGCTTGGTAAGATAAATCGTTGGAATTATCGCAGCCCCGCTCAAAGCCCGTGGGTAGATTTTTCTATCAAATTAATTGATTGCCCAGTATCAACCAAAAATGCCAAATTCAGTATTAATGGCACAGCCGATGCTACAGACAATAACTATTTTGTGAATACTGGTAGCTCGACTGGCGGTTTACTCCATTTAGCGCAAAAGAGTAATAAAGCCACTATCAAGAATGGCAGTGTGCTAAATATCGTTATCAACAGCACCACAAAATCTGCTGAAATTCCATTATCTGCAAGGATGATTAGCCTTCAACCGATGTTCATGCCAGGGGACTTTAAAAGTCATTTAGAGTTTTCACTAAGTTATCCATAAAAGGTGATTGTAAATATATCATTCTAATAGCCTCGTGATATTTATATTTTATATCGGTTTTAAGTAAGGAATATCTAATGGCTAATTATATTTCTTGTTGAAAATCAAAATATATTAAAACGCTAGCAATGGTAACATCGGGAATGGAAAATATGAATATCACTGTAAACATTCGTTATAAATAGATAGGAGATGGATTATTTATTACATATTTTATGAAATAGAAATTCTATTAGACAGTGAAAAAAGGAGTAAATGATGCCAGAATACTATCCTATTTCCCGAATTATTGGTAAGAAGATTACGTATTACAGAAAAATGAATGGAATGTCTCTTTGTGACATTTCTAAAATGATTCATGTCAGTGAACAACAGCAATCCCGCTATGAACGCGGTGTTAATCGTATTAATTTAGATAGGCTTCAGCAGTATGCTAGGATATTTAGTATTGACTTAATCGATTTTTTTGATCTCAATGAACATGATACCGATAATATAAAGCAGAATATTGAAAAACAATCTAATAAAGATAATACTAAATAGTAATTTAAGCATAATCACCATTTATTGAGAAAAATTTTCATTTATTGATCTAACACTATAGTTTCTTAGAGTAATTAATGTTAAGTTGATAATCATATTGAGCTCATTATACTTCATTAGATCATCGAACTAAGATTGATTTGTTTTGAATTATTGCTTTATTCACAGGGATACTCAATATGTCTAAAAATTATCTCATATCTAAAATGATTGGTAGTAAGATCATTTATTATCGAAAAATGAATGGAGTCACATTACAGAAGCTTGCTGATACAATCGGCGTGAGTAAACAACAGCAGTCACGTTATGAAAGAGGAGTTAATAGAATTAATTTAGATAGATTAGCTCAATATGCAAACTATTTTGATATTGATCTTAACCGTCTTTTAGACATCAATGATAAATAAGTATTTTAATATCTTCTATTTATTTAATAATCATCGCTAAATAGCTCTCATAATAAATATACCTAGGAGTTAAAGATATGGAGAAAATAGTATCAAAAGCTGTCGGTTTAAAAATAAGAGCCCTTAGAGAGAGCCGCGGCATTAGTGGAAAAAAACTCAGTGAGTTAATGGGAATCAGCCAACAACACTTATCACGCTACGAAAATGGCGATGTGAATATTCATGTGGATACGCTCTACCATTTTTCACTTATTTTCTCAGTCGATCCTGCCTATTTCTTTGCGGAGTTTAATGAAAGAACGGGCAACCGCGAGGAGCAAGACAGTAAAAAAAGTTATTACGCCGCTGAGTCAGTGGTTGTTTAATGACTACTTTTCACAGCTCATTTTATTTTGCAATCGGTGCTTCAGAATTTAAGCACCGATTTATCATCTATAACCCATTCCCGTTATTGGATTCTTCCAGTAACCATTGCTGAAAAATCGCCATTGCTGGTGTCATTGGTTTGGATTTTAATCGACTCAGCCAATAACCGCCTAGAGTCACGGAAATATCAAACGGCTGCACCAAATTCCCTGCACTTAGCTCCTGTTCAAACATACAACTTGGCGCAATCGCGATACCCTCCATAAGTAATGCCGCTTCCACCATTAAACGGGAAGAATCGAAAACAGGACCTTTCACTCGCCACGGCTCTACATTGGCAGCTAAAAACCATTTATCCCATTCATCTTTTCGGTAGGAGCGCATTAATGGAAAGTTTTGCAAATCAATGGGATTCTTAAGTTTACGGGCAATTTTTTCAGCGCAAAGTACCGTATGTGGTGCTGAAAATAATGGGGTATTTTCGACTAATGGCCATAACCCTTCACCAAAGCGAATAGCAAAATCGGCTCCTTCCCCTGCGAGATTCACCACATTATTGTGCGTCATAATACGCAAATCGATATAGGGATAGCGTTCAGAAAAACGCGATAATCGTGGTAGCAGCCAACCGATCGCAAAGGTACCCACCACAGAAACATTCAGAACTTCATGATAATGGCCATCTTCGAATTGCTGCAATAATGATTCGATTTGGTCGAAAGATCGGCTAACCACAGGCAATAATGCCAAACCTTCATCTGTTAGCGCCAGCCCTCTTGGTAAACGAATAAATAGCTCCAAACCCAATTGCTCTTCCAGCGCACGAACTTGCTGGCTTACTGCGGCTTGAGTCACATTTAGCTCCATGCCCGCCCGCGTAAAGCTTAAGTGACGTGCTGATGCCTCAAAAGCTCTGAGTGCATTGAGGGGTAAACGGTAACGAGCGTTCTCAGCCATAAGATTTTCTTTTGCCTCATCGAAATTTATATCGTTTTAATTCATGCGAGAAAAGCCGCATACTCCGACCCCAGAATCACTTCACGTTTGGAGTGGTAATATTTTGCTTGCCACTCATCATAACTAAAACTTTTATTTTAATGGATATCTGTATGAAAAATCTTTTTCGTCACGGACGGCTGCTTGTCGCCGTCAGTTTGGCATTAACGTCATTATCTAGCGCGGCATTAACACAGTCTGACGTGGACAGTATTATTAAGCCGTTAATGAAACAGCAGCAAATTCCAGGCATGTCAGTGGCAATTTCCGTTGATGGAAAACACTTTATTTACCATTATGGAATCCAATCCAAGCAGACCAAAGTCCCTGTCACCGATAATACGCTGTATGAAATTGGCTCTTTATCAAAAACATTCACTGCAACACTAGCTTCCTATGCCCAAGGGCAAGGTAAGCTCGATTTTTCTCAGCCCGTGAGCCACTATTTGCCAGAATTAAAAAATACGGTATTTGATAAAGTGACAGTGATGAATTTAGCCACACATACTTCTGGCTTATCTCTCTTTGTTCCCAACACCGTGACGAATAGTGCTGAGTTAATCCAGTATTATCAACAATGGTCTCCAGAAAAACCGATTGGTGAATATCGTTCTTATTCCAATCTCGGAGTGGGTTTATTGGGAATGGTTACCGCAAAACAGCTGGGAACGACATTTTCGCAAGCGACAGATAACATGATGTTACCTGCTTTGGGGATGAAACATACCTATTTGCAGGTTCCTCAAGAGAAGCAACAGAATTATGCTCAAGGCTATAATAAGCAACATCAACCTGTCCGCGTAACCCCTGAGATCTTAGATAATGAAGCCTACGGTTTGAAATCGACAGCTAAGGATTTGATTCGTTTTCTCGATATCAATATGCAAGTTGTCGACGTGAAGAAATCTTGGCAGGAAGCGGTTGAAGATACCCATACGGGTGTGTATATGACGGATTCTTTTGTGCAAGATTTAATGTGGGAAAGTTATCCATGGCCAGTCTCATTGGCTCAATTACAACAAGGCAACCGTGATGATATGGCGCTTAAACCACAAAAAGTTGAAGCTATTCAACCACCACTGCCACCAGAGTCTGCTGCGTTCTATAACAAAACAGGCTCCACCAATGGGTTTGCAGCTTATGCAGCCTTTATTCCCGACGAAAAAATTGGCATCGTGCTGCTCTCTAACCAATGGTACCCAATCCCTGAGCGCATCAACGCAGCCTACCAGCTAATCGAAAAAGTGAAACACTAGCCCAGCGGAATATGCAGAATCTGGAATCTGGAATGTTTTAAATAACTATCTAATAAACATCCAATGTTCTAAATAATTCACGTTGTGGCTAGGCGTCAAACGAGGTTATCTCGGGGAGCATACAAAAGTATGTGACCCGAGTGACCGAGAGCAGACAACAAAGCCACGGCGTGAAGTATGACGAACATTTAGATGACGCGAGAAAATTGGTGTAATCTCATTTGACTTCTAAGATAAACATCAAAACACATACACACATTACGAATCAGCAATCGCCCGCGCGGCGTGACTTTTATCCCCGTTTCACTGACTTCCACCAGCCCATCTTCTGCCATTGGTTTGAGTAGTTCTAGGTCTTCTTTGAAATAGGTTTTGAAGTCAATTGGGTAGAGCGCTTCAATTTGCGCAAAGTTCAATTGGAAGTTGCAGATCAATGTTTTGATCACATCGCGGCGCAGACAGTCGTCATCTGTTAGCACTAATCCACGCCATAGGGCATGTCCTTTTTCTTCCACTTGCGCGTAGTAGGTTTTTAAATCTTTCTGATTTTGGGCGTAGTTATCGCCGAGCATACTGATCGCAGATACCCCTAATCCTAATAAATCGCAATCCCCTTGGGTGGTATAACCTTGGAAATTACGATGTAAAATTCCTTCTCGCTGTGCCACGGCAAGTTCATCTTCTGGGCGAGCAAAGTGATCCATCCCGATAAATTGATAACCGTCGGATGTCAGCGTTGCGATAGTATCTTGCAGAATATCCAGTTTTTGCTCCGCTGTTGGCAGGTCTTCATCTTTGATTTTACGCTGCGCCGCAAATAAATTCGGCAAATGCGCGTAGTTGAAAACACTTAAACGATCAGGCGCAAGCTCCGCCACTTTTTTCAATGTAAACGCGAAGCTTTCAGGGGTCTGTTTTGGTAAACCGTAAATCAGGTCGATACTTGTTGAAGTGAAGCCAGTCTCTTTCGCACGTTTAATTAGCGCAAAAATAAACTCTTCATCTTGCTCGCGGTTAACCAGAACTTGCACTTCTTTATTAAAGTCTTGGACACCCATGCTTAGACGGTTAAAGCCTTCACTGCGCAGATGGTCAATCATGTCGAGTTCGATTTCACGGGGATCGACTTCAATGGACATCTCCGCATCCGGCGCAAAATGAAAATGTTTTTTCAGCAAGCCCACTAAATGACTGACTTGAGCTTTATCTAAGTAAGTTGGTGTACCGCCGCCCCAGTGCATTTGAGTCACTGTACGATTTTTAAGTAACGCAGCACGCTGGATAATTTCTTTTTCAATGACTTCTAAATACTCATCCGCTTTGTGTTTTTGGCGAGTGACTAGCTTATTACAGCCGCAGAAATAACACAGTTTGTGGCAAAACGGGATATGCACATACAGAGACAAAGGACGGTCAGGATAACGTTGGGTTGCCTCAATAAAAGCCTGTTCATTGTAGTCTTGGTTAAACTCTAAGGCTGTTGGATAAGAGGTATAACGCGGACCTGAATAGTTATATTTTTGGATGAGAGAGAGATCCCAAACAATATTTTGCTCTGACATTGATATTCCTTAATTGACCACACGCTCGAAAGCATCACTATTAATTATATCTCTTTAGATTATTTTTTAGCTATTTATGTAAAGAGTGTATACCGCAAAGATTATAGCGATGTTAGAAAAAACAGATCTGATGCAACATCAAAGAAAAGGAAGATAGGTGAGAAATTGGACAATATTCCTCCCGTAAAGACAGGAGGAATAAACAGAGAGGCGATTATTTACTTTTTAAGATGCGCATAATGTCATCAAATTTCTCTTCTTCCTCTTCATCACCTTCTTCATCAGCATATTCGATACCAAGCATATTCATCAATTCGTCGATGCGATCTAAGCAGGTGTCGACATACTGTTGTTCTTGTGCCGTGACGGTTTCGCCATCTTCCAAGCGTGCCAGAATACTGTCTAAGCGATCATCACTTTCCAGCATTTCCAGCTCTTTTTCTGGCGTCAGTTTTTCTTTCGCCACTGGCTTCTCTTTCACCACTGGACGTGCAGTTGGTTTGTTATCTTCCACGATTAATGGGATCGGTTTTTTGCTGCCGATACGTGGATCAACCTGAGCATTTTGCCCATTTTTTTGACCTGTTGATGATCCGTCTTGGTTACGGCTACCAGACTTATGCCCGCGATGTTTTTTCTCGCGTTTACGCTCACGGCCTTCTGCGTTGAGCTCTTCTTTCGTCTTACGGTATTTTTTCTTCAGTTTTGCGGTCGGTTTTTTCGGTGAATTCATGGTTTGCTACCTTGATAAAATCAGTTTCTGCTGCGGAATCTAGCAGGATCCCTTAAGCAGCGAAAGCACTACTTTGCAATTTAGGTGAATTTTATCTCACTTTGCATTCGCAACAGTACTTTAATGATTATACCTTAAATAATTTGAGTTGCATGCAAGCAACAAAAAGGGTGAACCAGCTGAGGGGGGATTAATCTTCTAAATCGCTGTGCCTCCAGAGAACAGAGAATCATCTTGAGTAATATTCTAAATAATTCAAGTTACCTAAGCGTTCCAATGCTCTAAATAGTTTGTGCTGTAAGTTGCTAACCCTAGTCACATACTTGTGTATGCTCCTAGGGATTAGCAACTGAAGCCAACGCCGCTACAGCGCAAAATATGACGAGCATATTAGGCGTCGACGAGAACCATTTTTAGTAAGAACATCGCAGCAACTAAAATCACACACAGACCTAGGTCACGCCAGCGCCCTGTACCGATTTTCATCGCACAGTACGCAATAAAACCTAGCGCAATACCTTCTGTAATCGAGAAGCTAAATGGCATCATGACCGCAGTAATAAACGCCGGAACGGATTCCGTTAAGTCATCCCATTTCACGCGCGTTAAGCTTGAAGTCATCAGAACGCCAACATAAATGAGCGCTCCTGCCGTTGCATAGGCTGGAACCATACCCGCCAGCGGAGAGATAAACATGGTCAACAGGAATAACACACCGACGACAATCGCGGTTAAACCTGTACGACCGCCCACCGATACCCCTGAAGAGCTTTCGATGTAGGCTGTTACGGACGAAGTCCCCATTGCAGAACCTGCCACCGAACTTAAGCTATCCACATACAGTGCTTGTTTCATGCGAGGGAAAGTCCCACGCTCGTTGGTAATACCGGCTTTGTCTGTTACCCCAATCATGGTGCCCGAGGAGTCAAACAGGTTTACCAACATAAAGGCAAAGATAACCCCAGAAAGTGCCAGATCCAGTGAGCCAGCAAAGTCCACTTGACCAACAACACTGGTAATACTTGGCGGCATTGAGAAAATGCCCGTATATTTCACATCGCCCAGCGCCAAACCAATCAGCGTCGTGACGGCAATAGAAACTAACACCGCAGCATGAATATTACGCGCCGCTAAAATGGCAATAATGAAAAAGCCTAATGCCCCTAACCACACATTATGGTGAGTTAGGTTACCAATCGAGACTAAGGTATCTGGGTTTGCAACGATAATACCGGAGTTTTTCAGCCCCATCATGGCGATAAATAGACCGATACCGCTGGTGATCCCCACACGTAAACTCAGGGGAATATTGGCGATGATCCAGTAACGAATACGGAATAACGTCAGAATGAATAAGCCAACCGCCCCCCAGAATACTGCCCCCATAGCCACTTGCCATGAATAGCCCATCGCGCCAACAACCACAAAGGCAAAAAAGGCGTTCAGCCCCATCGCAGGTGCAACTGCAATTGGTAAGTTAGCCAGTAATCCCATCAAAATACTGCCAATCGCTGCGATTAAACAAGTTGTCACGAATACCGCTTTGATATCCATGCCAGCAACGGACAAAATTTGTGGGTTAACGAAAACGATATACACCATCGTCAGGAAGGTAGTGAATCCTGCAACGACCTCTGTTCTTGCGGTGGTGCCGTGTTCTTGTAATTTAAACACACGCTGGAACAGACCCTGCTGTTGCGAAGAGCCAGATGATTGATTAGTCATTAAAATGCGCCTTGTCGAAATGTCATGCCCTAGAGTGCCAATGGCGGCATGGTGGACACGAAAAAAAGTTTTTTTCGACTCATGGTACAACTAAACATCACAAAAGAAAACGATTGCGTTATTTAAAATAAATAGGGTTTCTTAACTGACTGATACTATAAATGAATATCGAGAAAACGATGGCGGCTATCACGCCGCCATTACAACATTGCGCTACGAGGGTGAATTAGGAAAGCGCGATCAATTTTTGGCGTCGCCAAAACAACCAACCGCGCTTTGCGGCTCTACTGCGCGGCGCACGTTTATCACTGAGTTTTTTCGCCACTTGGTTGGCAAGAATTTCCACTGACAGGCACATCACAAAGTAGATAAATGCCACAAACAGGAAGACTTCCAGCGGGTATATCATTTCACGGTTATTCACCTGTGTGGCTAAGAATGACAGCTCTGCCACCCCTACAATATACGCCAGAGAGGTATCTTTAATTAACGCAACCCATTGGTTAATAAAAGAAGGCACCATCATACGTAAGGCTTGAGGTAACACCACATTCCACAGTACTTGCCATCGGTTAAACCCGAGAGAAAGCCCTGCGTTCCATTGCCCTTGACCGATAGCTAAAATTCCCGCTTTCACGCCGTGCGCTAAATAGGCGGAGGTGATCAGCGCTAATGCGCACACCACCGCCGTCACGCCCGGAATTTCGGTTCCGAAAACGATCGGCAATAAGAAGTAGGTCCAAAAAATCAACATAATGACGGGAATGGCACGGAAAAAGCCTAAAACGGCGGCAAATAAATTCATCCAGAAACCACGTAGCATCGCCAGCGCAATACCGCCCAATGTGCCGAGGACAATAGACGCGGCACCAGCTAATACGCTCATAATTAGCGTTAGGGCGGCCCCTTCTAGGGGACCATCAGGGTAAGCCCCAAATAGCAAATATTGCCAGTTATCTGTAATGACTGAAAAATCCATCTTATACCCCCTGAGCCAACTGACGCTGTTGTCGCCACTGACCCCAGCCTTCCATAAACGCAATAATCACAATATAGAGCACAGTCGCTAAACCAAATGCTGCAAATGTTTGAAGTGACTGACTATCCACTTGGCGTGATACGTAAGAAAGCTCCGCGACCCCAATCGCCATTGTCAGCGAAGAGTTTTTTACAACGTTCATGTATTGCCCAAGTAATGGCGGTAACGCAATTTTCACCGCTTGCGGTAAAATGACTAAGCGCATGGACTGCCATGACGTTAAACCCAATGCAAGCGCCGCCTGTTTTTGCCCTTGGCGCACGCCTCGGATCCCAGAACGTACTTCTTCCGCAATAAACGGTACCGTGTATAAGGTTAAGCCCACAAAGCCCGCTAAAAACTCAAAAGATGGCCAGCCCAATGTCAGTCCAAAAATGTCGACTTCATGGGGGGTATTAAGCCATTCCATTGCAGCTGCAGGTAAAATTTCTCCTGATGCGAAATACCAAAAAAATAGCTGCACCAGTAGCGGCGTATTACGAAAAATCGAGATATAGACACTCACGAACCAGCGTAAAGGCGCTATTTGGCTATCTCTTGCTGAAGCGACAATGAAACCTAATAGCGTAGCTGCGATGATCGTACAAATTGATATCCAGACCGTCAGCAAAAAGCCATAGCCAAACCACTCAAGATATTGTGGGGCTAAGAGATGCGTAGACCAGAAGTCACCGCTGAAAAATTTGTCGAACATGTTCTGCCTCGCTATAACTGACAACCCCTGCAACATGGCAGGGGCGTTTACTCTCACTAAACGACATAACTAACTTAAGATTTAGGCTGCTCGCTCAGTGGGGCAAATTTGAATTCACCACGTGGTTGTGCCGCTTTGGTGTCTGGACCAAACCAACGGTTATAGATCTCGTTAGCTTTGCCTTCTTTTTCCAGTTTCAGTAATGTGGCATTCACATTTTCGATTAAACGAGTTTCCCCTTTACTCGCCCCTAACGCTTGATACTCTTTCGTTAAGCTAAACGGTGAAATTTCGAAATCAGCTTTTACTTTTTCTGGCAGATTACCTAATAAACCAACCAGTTTTGCATCATCTTGCGTGATTGCTTGTACGTTACCATTACGCAATGCAGCAAAGGCTTGCGGGGTATCATCGTAAGAAATCACTTTAGTATTCGGGAAGCGTTCACGCAGAGTCACTTCCTGCACAGTACCTTTGTCTGCTCCAATGCGCAGTGGGGCAATATCTTCAGGCGTTTTCAGCACGCCTTTACGAGCGATAAATTTTTGCCCTGTTGCAAAGTCAGGAATGGAGAAATCCACCTGTTTTGCGCGTTCGTCTGTAATTGTGAAGTTGGCACCAATCAGGTCAACTTTGCCGGATGTTAGCAGTGGAATGCGGTTAGCCGGGTTGGTTGGACGCAGTTCCAATTTCACCCCAAGATCATCCGCAATCGCTTGAGCAATATCGATATCATAGCCCGCGAGTTTTTTGGTTTGAGGGTCAATAAAACCGAATGGGGGGTTGCTGTCAAAAACTGAAATGCGGATCACTCCCGCTTGTTTAATATCATCTAATTTATCAGCGCTAGCGACATTCGCTGTCAGCGCCAGACCTGCAACTAAAAGTGCGGAAGTAAGAAAACGAGCTTTCATTGAATACCCCTAACGGTAAATTTGTGTAAATCGACCATCACAAGCTATCAACTATTTCTTAGCACTTGAAATAATATTAAATAATATATTTATATCAATTTGGAATATGCTAAGACATAAAAAAAGGGGTAAAAATCCATCGGAGCGACCCCTAAAATGTTGCAGATTAAGACTCTTATCGAGCAAGAAGAAAATGAAGAAGATGAACACTGAGGTGCGAACACCTCAGTGGTTTAACAATTACTCTTTGTTGCTGTCTTTCGAGCTAGTCAGCATTTTTTCAAGGCTATCCCCACCCACATGGCGGAAATCTTGCCCTTTCACATAATAGAAAATGAACTCACAGATGTTCTGGCAACGGTCACCGATACGTTCAATCGAACGAGCACAGAATAGAGCCGTTAAGACACTTGGAATGGTACGCGGGTCTTCCATCATATAAGTCATTAACTGACGGACAATCCCTTCGTACTCTTGGTCTACTTTTTCATCTTCACGATAGATACGGATAGCTTCTTCCAAGTCCATGCGAGCAAAAGCGTCCAACACATCATGCAGCATTTGTACTGTATGGCGACCTAATGATTCTAGGCTCACTAACAGTGGTTGATGCTGTTGAGAGAATTTTTCCAGTGCGGTTTGGCAGATTTTATCCGCAACGTCACCGATTCTTTCCAGTTCAGCAATCGTTTTTGAGATTGCCATAATCAAACGTAAGTCACTTGCCGTCGGCTGGCGCTTGGCAATGATCTTGACGCACTCTTCATCGATTGCCACTTCCATCATGTTAACCTTATGGTCGTTGGCAATCACTTCTCGCGCTAGGGCTTCATCCTGATTATGCATTGCAGTGATGGCCTTGGTGAGCTGTTCTTCCACCAGCCCTCCCATTGTCATCAATTCAGTATGGATATGTTCCAGTTCAGCATTGAACTGCCCTGATATATGTTTGTTGTGGTTCAGCGTATCCATCGTCGGCTCCATATCAACCGTAGCGGCCAGTAATATAATCTTCAGTTTGTTTCATTTCAGGGGTGGTGAACATCTTGTCAGTGTTATTAAATTCCACCAACTCACCTAAGTACATAAATGCAGTGTAATCAGAACAACGTGCAGCTTGTTGCATGTTATGGGTGACGATCACCACGGTATATTCTGATTTCAATTCGCTAATCAGTTCTTCAATGCGCCCCGTTGAAATTGGGTCCAACGCAGAACATGGCTCATCAAGTAACAGAACCTCTGGGCGAATAGCAATACCACGTGCAATACACAGACGCTGTTGCTGACCACCAGAGAGGCTATAGCCGCTTTGATGGAGTTTATCTTTAGTTTCATTCCATAACGCCGCTTTCGTCAATGCCCACTGCACACGCTCATCCATTTCTACGCGAGACAGTTTTTCGAACAGACGCACACCAAACGCGATATTGTCATAGATAGACATTGGGAATGGTGTTGGCTTTTGGAACACCATTCCGACTTTGGCACGTAATAACGCGATATCTTGTTTATCAGTCAGAATATTTTGACCATCCAGTAAAATTTCGCCTTCTGCGCGTTGCTCACCATATAACTCGTACATTTTGTTGAAAGTACGTAGCAGTGTGGATTTACCGCAACCAGATGGACCGATAAACGCAGTGACTTTGTTCTTTTCAATATCTAAAGAGATATTTTTCAGCGCATGAAACTTTCCATAGTAGAAGTTAAGGTCACGAACTTTAATTTTACTGTTTGTAATGTCGTTTGCATTAATCATGGTTACTTCTCTCTATCAATTCTTTTATTCGTCTGGGATTAGTGTTTTTTCTGTGCAAACACAACACGGGCAATGATATTAAGTAACAGGACACATAAGGTGATCAGAAGAACCCCTGCCCATGCTAATTCCTGCCATTCAGAGAACGGACTCATTGCAAATTTGAAGATAGTCACTGGTAAGTTAGCTATTGGCTCATTCATGTCAGTGCTCCAGAATTGATTGGACAATGAAGTGAACAGCAGTGGTGCGGTTTCCCCCGCAATACGTGCAATAGCCAGCAAAATACCGGTAATAATCCCAGATACAGATGCTTTTAATGTAATGGATAAAATCATTTTCCATTTTGGCGTGCCCAGTGCGTATGCTGCTTCGCGCAGGCTATCTGGCACTAATTTCAACATATTCTCGGTCGTGCGGATAACAATTGGAATTTGCAGTAATGCTAATGCAATGACCCCTGCCCAACCCGAGAAATGCTGCATTTGAGCAACCACGATGGTGTAAACGAACAGCCCGACCACAATAGAAGGAGCTGATAACAGAATGTCGTTAATAAAACGGGTCACCGAGGCTAACCATGATTTACGACCATATTCCGCTAAGTAGATACCCGCTAAAATCCCTAATGGTGTACCGATGACTGTCGCCCATAGGATTAATAATCCACTTCCCACAATGGCGTTAGCCAAACCACCACCTTCCGTATTGGGTGGCGGTGTCATTTCAGTAAACAGATTGAGGGACATGCCATCAATCCCTTTGGTGACTGTGGAGAATAAGATCCACACTAACCAGAACAAACCAAATGCCATGGTTAGCATGGAGACAAATAATGCCATTCTGTTGACTTGACGGCGCCATGCTTGGCGGCGTGCTCGTTCTTTTTGATTAACTACAACAGGTTGAGATATCGACATATTAACGTCCCTCATTCTTAGCAAGACGCATAACCATCAGTTTGGAAATTGCCAGAACGATGAAGGTAATCACAAACAGAATTAAACCAAGTTCCATCAATGCTGCCGTATGTAAACCGCTTTCTGCTTCTGCAAATTCGTTCGCCAGCGCAGAGGTAATACTGTTACCCGGCATAAACAGTGACAAGCTATCAAGTTGGTACGTGTTACCGATGACAAACGTCACCGCCATGGTCTCACCCAGTGCACGACCGAGCCCTAGCATCACCCCACCAATCACCCCATTTCGGGTATAAGGCAAAACGATGTTCCAAATCACCTCCCATGTCGTACAGCCGATTCCGTAGGCTGACTCTTTCATCATCACGGGAGTTTGTTCGAACACATCGCGCATCACGGAAGCGATGTAAGGAATAATCATAATGGCGAGGATAATCCCTGCCGCAAGAATACCAATACCAAAGGCTGGGCCTGAAAACAGTTCGCCGACAATTGGAATGCTCGACATCACGTTGCCCACAGGCTCTTGGAAGTATTCTGCAAATAATGGTGCGAAGACAAATAGCCCCCACATACCATAAACAATACTTGGGATTGCAGCGAGAAGCTCAATCGCAATACCTAACGGGCGTTTTAACCAATTAGGTGCTAACTCTGTTAAAAATAAGGCAATACCGAAGCTAACAGGTACTGCGATAATCAGAGCGATTAATGATGTCACAATGGTGCCGTAAATTGGCACTAATGCACCAAATTGTTCCGCTGGCGCATCCCACTCTTTGTTCCACAAAAACGAAAACCCGAATTTCTGCATACTTGGCCAAGATGCGAAAATCAGGGAAATAATAATACCACCCAACATGAGGAGAGTGATTAGCGCAGCTATTTTGACTAATGCACTAAAAATCACGTCGCCCGACTTACTAGGGGCTTTAAATGCCGTTATTTTTTCGGCCATGCGCTTTGTTCTCATTCCATGCCTACTTTACAGTAGGGCTTACGTTACTACGGTGAATAAGCAGGCGCTATTCCTCAGCACCCGCTTACCATTTTCCAACCCGAGGAAACACTTAGAACAGTGCTTTACCTTGGCTATCTTTCACTTCAGTTTTCCATGCTGCACGTACTGCGGTCACAACTTCTTGAGGTAACACAGCATAGTCCAATGCTTCCGCTTGCTGACCGCCTTTCTCGTAAGCCCAGTTGAAGAAATCAAGAACCGCTTTACCTTTTTCAGCATTCGCTTGTTGCTTGTGAACTAAGATGAATGTGGTTGAGGTAATAGGCCATGCATTAGCACCTTCACGGTTAGTCAGGTCTTGTGCAAATGTTTTAGACCAATCCACTTTTTTCGCTGCTGCGCTGAAGCTGTCACCTGTTGGTGAAACTGGCTGACCATCCGCAGAAACGAGCTTAGTATACGCAAGATTATTTTGTTTTGCGTAAGCATATTCTACATAACCGATAGAGCCTGGCAGACGTTGAACAAAGGCTGCCACGCCATCGTTACCTTTACCACCTACGCTGTTTTTCGGCCAGTTAACCGTTGATCCCGCACCCACTTCATCTTTCCAATTTGCGCTAACTTTTGCTAAGTAGCTAGTGAAGACGAAAGTCGTACCAGAACCATCAGAGCGACGAACTACCGCGATGTTTTGGTCTGGTAATTTTACGTTTGGATTCAGTTTTACGATGGCTGGGTCATTCCATTTTGTAATTTTACCTAAGTAGATATCGCCCAGAGTTTTACCATCAAGAACCAGCTGATTAGATTCGATGCCTTTAACGTTTACCGCTAAAACAACACCACCAATCACGGTTGGGAATTGGAATAAACCGTCTTCTTTGAGTTTGTCATCAGTCAATGGCGCATCTGATGCACCGAAATCAACTGTTTTTGCATTAATTTGTTTCACACCACCAGAAGAACCAATCCCCTGATAGTTAATTTTATTACCTGTTTCTTTCTGATAAGTGTCTGCCCACTTCGCATAAACAGGAGCAGGGAATGTCGCGCCAGCTCCGGTCAGGCTGGTAGCAGCAAAAGAAGACATTGCAGTCAGAGATAAAGTTGCTGCCATTACGCTTGCTAGTGTGGTACGCATCATTTTCATAATCCCTCCGGGGATGTAAGAAATAATCAAGTATTAAATTATTGGGTGTATGTCACGGTAGGGAAAATAGGACAATTGAGTTACGGCAATATGTCAAGTTTATGACAGTTTTATGACATTTGCGGATTTTATCGACAGGAAAAGAATAATAATGAGGGAGTAAAAACAACTAATTTATTATTTTTCAATTAATTAAATAGGATTAGCGAATATGACAGCCTAACGTTTGGAATATGACATTTTGTCATAAATGAAAAAATTTCTTTCTCTTTCTATCTTTCTATCTTTCTATCTTTCTATCTTTCTATCTTTCTATCTTTCTATCTTTCTATCTTTCTATCTACACAGTATATCTCTAAGTATTTCAGCTTGTAGGTAGGCGACAAGCAAAGATATCTCAGGGAGCATACATGAGTATGTGGCTAGGGTTAACGAGAGCAGCCAACAACGCTACAACGCGAAATACGACGAGATATCAGTCTTCGCGTTCTTTTAGGGGGAGAAGAGCCCGTATCGCAAACCCACCACGCTCACTTTTATGAATCTCAATATTTCCTTCGTGAGCATCAATAATTCGACGAATTATTGCGAGACCCAGCCCCGTGCCTTTGTTGCTGCGGGCTTTTTCGCCTTGAACAAATGGTTGGAATAGGCGTTGAATATCTTCTTCTTTGATGCCTGCGCCATCATCTTCCACTTGGAACCAAACGTAATCTTCATTCTTACCACTGCTGACTTTTATCCAGCCATTTCCGTAACGGTAAGCGTTCACTATCATGTTGGTAATCGCGCGCTTGATTGCTAGGTGGTTACCATTAAACATCACAGGACCTGGTACGAAATTGGTTTCAATTTCACCGATCACGTTAGTTTCAGCGACTACCGCCTCATTCAGAATGGCGTTAAGATCGCAGAATTCCATATCCATCTCTTGCCCTGTTTTCAGGTAAGACATGAACTGCCCGATAATGGCGTCACACTCTTCAATATCTTTATTAATAGATTCAGCGAGGTAACTGTCTTCTGGTCCCATCATTTCAGTGGCGAGACGAATTCGTGTAAGCGGTGTGCGAAGATCGTGGCTAACCCCCGCCATTAATACCGTTCGGTCATTTTCGAGTGATTTTATTCCCGCCGCCATATGGTTGAATGAGCGGATCGCCGCACGAACCTCTGTCGCACCTTTTTCTTGCATTGGCGGCATCACATGCCCCTTTCCTACCTCACCGGCATGATATTCCAGCTCCAATAATGGCTTATTTTGGTAGCGAATATAGAGCCAAACCCCTGCAAAGATGGTAAGGAAAACGGTCAGTGTATAACGGAAAACTTGAGAAAACTGATTTTGACCAATTTCGGTCAGTGGAACACGCACCCAGATATCTGGGGCTAGATAGGATGTTAACCATAATATCGGATACTCACGGCCTAGCTCTAAATGTACACTCGCCTTGCCACCTAAGTATTCCGACATATTTTCACTTAGAAAATCATACTCTTTCGCCCAATTTAGTCCTTCTTCCATCGCCGCTGAATGGGCGTAAAAGGTAATTCCAAGCTCATTGTAGATTTTCTTACGTAATGCGGGTGAAACTCGCACTGAGGTTCCATCTTGTAGAACCATTTTCTCTGTCATTAATGTCCGCACTTCATAAGCAAGCACTTTATTGAATTGCTGTAGACTTGGCATCACAACAAAATTCAATACCACCATATAGCTGGTCACAAGGCTTGCGAACAAGAGCGCAACAAATAAAAATAACGAGCGAGAAAATGTACTACGTCGAGAGAACCTCAGTCGCTTCATGCTTTACTTCCATCTGGAACGAATACGTACCCCAAGCCCCAAACAGTTTGAATGTAACGTGGGTGCGCAGGATCTTCTTCAATCATACGACGTAAACGTGAAATTTGAACGTCGATAGAACGCTCCATCGCACTGTATTCACGACCCCGAGCTAAACTCATCAGTTTGTCACGAGATAACGGTTCGCGAGGGTAAGACACTAATACTTTCAGTACCGCGAATTCACCACTGGTTAATGGCATGTTTTCTTCGCCTTGGAACATTTCACGCGTTCCGAGGTTCAGTTTGAATTTACCAAAAGTAATGACGGCATCATCTTGAGATGGCGCACCCGGTAATTCGTTCGCTTGGCGACGCAATACCGCGCGAATACGCGCTAGTAGTTCACGAGGATTAAATGGTTTAGGGATATAGTCATCCGCACCAATTTCTAAGCCCACAATACGGTCAACTTCTTCACCTTTCGCCGTCACCATAATGATTGGGATTGGGTTGTTTTGACTACGTAAACGACGACAAATTGATAAGCCATCTTCCCCAGGAAGCATTAAGTCCAATACGATTAAATGAATCGATTCCCGAGTGAGGAGCCTGTCCATTTGTTCAGCATTTGCTGCACTTCTTACCTGAAAACCCTGCTCGGTGAGGTAACGTTCAAGCAGAGCACGTAAACGCATATCATCATCGACGACGAGAACTTTATAACTTTCCTGCATTTATAGCCCCCAAAGTGTGGAATTTTAGAATTATTCTGCTGATGAACGTAACAAAAATAATATTCATACTACTAATTTACCATTAACATTCAGTTTAATGAATCATTTTACTCTTTAACTGATTATTGGTTTATAGCTAATTTCTAGAATAAAATAGGTAACTTTTCCGCCTGGAGTCGTGACCACCACTTCATCCTCAACCTGCTTGCCAATTAACGCACGGGCAACGGGAGAATCGATGGAAATCCACTGCTTAGCAGGGTCAAATTCATCAGCACCCACAATACGGAAAATTCTGATATTTTTGTTATCATCTTCAAGCTTAACCCAAGCGCCAAAAAAAACACGCCCCTCTTGGCGAGGGTCAGGTTCAACAATTCTAAGCTGATCCAATCTTTTGGATAAAAAACGAATACGCCGGTCTATTTCCCGTAGACGTTTTTTACCATAAATATATTCTGCATTTTCGGAGCGATCGCCTTGCGCCGCAGCTTCAGAGACGGATTGAGTTACAAGAGGGCGCTCTTCTTTCCAAAGATATTTCAATTCTTTGTCTAAGGCATCCCACCCTTCACGGGTAATTAACAGGCTCTTATTCATCACATTAAAGGTATATAAATCGGATAATTATAATATTTTATAAAATATAATCTGCGACTTGCCTACCACTAGACAAAAATTCTGTCTGGCAATTCTGTCTACCAGCAAGTATAACTGTGCAGTCTATTTTTCACTGTTCTTTGAGTAGGTATTTAAACACGACATGAATGAAACTCTAAGCCAAATTATTGCGGCCGAACTGCAAGCCCAACCAAAACAGGTGTTTTCAGCCATTACATTATTGGATGAAGGTAATACTGTCCCATTTATCGCCCGCTACCGTAAAGAGGTCACGGGGGGATTGGATGATACTCAGCTACGTCAGCTAGAGAGCCGTTTAGGGTATTTGAGAGAGTTAAACGACCGTAAGCAAACCATTCTAAAATCTATTGATGAACAAGGTAAACTTACCCCAGAACTCGCTTCTGCCATCAATACCACGCTGAATAAAACCGAACTCGAAGATCTCTACCTTCCTTACAAGCCAAAACGCCGCACTCGTGGACAAATCGCAATCGAAGCTGGCTTAGAACCACTAGCTGATACGCTATGGCACGATCCAAGCCAGTCACCTGACGAACTTGCCCAGAACTATGTGGATGCTGAGAAAGGCGTGGCTGACACCAAAGCTGCTCTCGATGGCGCTCGTTATATTTTAATGGAGCGTTTCGCCGAAGATGCCATCCTATTAGCGAAAGTTAGGGATTATATTTGGAAGAATGCCCACATCGTTTCTGTTGTGGCTGATGGGAAACAAACCGAAGGTGTGAAGTTTAGTGACTATTTTGATCACCATGAGCCTGTTGCTCACGTCCCTTCACACCGCGCATTAGCGATGTTCCGAGGACGCAATGAAGGTGTCTTACAGCTGTCTCTTAACTGTGATCCCCAGTTTGAAGAGCCGCCAAAAGAGAGCTACTGCGAAGAAATTATTACTCGTCACCTTGATGTGCGTTTAAACAATGCACCCGCTGACCAATGGCGTAAAGCCGTCATCAGCTGGACTTGGCGAGTCAAAGTGCTTCTGCACTTAGAAACCGAAATCATGAGTACTCTGCGTGAGAAAGCAGAAGAAGAAGCAATTAACGTATTTGCTCGTAACCTCAGTGACTTACTGATGGCAGCTCCCGCAGGTATGCGCGCCACTATGGGTCTCGATCCAGGTTTACGTACTGGCGTCAAAGTTGCCGTGGTTGATGCAACAGGTAAAGTCATGGCAACTGACACCATTTACCCGCATACAGGTCAAGCTGCCAAAGCCGCCACTATCGTTGCAGCATTGTGCCAGAAATACCAAGTCGAACTCGTGGCAATTGGTAATGGCACCGCCTCACGAGAAACTGAGCGTTTCTTCGCTGAGGTGCAAAAACAATACCCAGAAGTCACTGCGCAAAAAGTTATTGTCAGTGAAGCTGGCGCATCCGTTTATTCTGCTTCTGAGCTAGCAGCATTAGAGTTTCCTGACTTAGACGTATCCTTACGAGGCGCGGTTTCTATCGCTCGTCGCTTGCAAGACCCATTGGCTGAACTCGTGAAAATCGATCCGAAATCTATCGGTGTGGGTCAGTATCAACATGACGTGAGCCAAACACAGTTAGCACGTAAATTAGATGCCGTGGTTGAAGATTGTGTAAACTCTGTCGGCGTAGACCTTAATACGGCATCCGTCGCGCTCCTCACTCGCGTGGCTGGCTTGAGTAAAATGATTGCCCAAAATGTCGTCGATTGGCGTGATGCGAATGGTCAATTCAATGACAGAAAACAGTTACTCAAAGTCGCTCGTTTAGGTCCTAAAGCCTTTGAACAGTGTGCAGGGTTCTTGCGTATCACCAATGGTGATAACCCTCTGGATGCATCAACTGTTCACCCTGAAGCCTACCCAATTGTCGAAAAAATCCTTGAAGTCGTTCGCCAACCATTGAAAGAGATCATGGGCAATTCCCAAGTATTAAATAGCCTAAGCCCTCGAGAATTTACGACTGAGCAATTTGGGGTTCCTACCGTTACTGACATTATTAAAGAACTCGAAAAACCAGGTCGCGATCCGCGCCCTGAGTTTAAAACAGCGACCTTTGCTGAAGGCGTTGAAACCATGAATGACCTAACACCGGGTATGATCCTAGAAGGCGCAGTGACTAATGTCACTAACTTCGGTGCATTCGTCGATATTGGTGTTCATCAGGATGGGCTAGTCCATATTTCATCCCTATCCAACAGCTATGTTGAAGATCCTCACAAGGTGGTTAAAACAGGGGATATAGTGAAAGTGAAAGTGCTGGATGTGGATATTGCACGTAAGCGCATTGCGCTCACTATGCGCTTAGATGAGCAAGCTGGTGACGGTAATAGCGCGCCTCGTAGCGCTGCACCTGCACAGGATAGAAATACCCGTAAAGCGCCAGCACCAAGAGGCAATGCTCGCGGCAACAGCTCAAACGCGGGTAACAGTGCGATGGGTGATGCACTGGCTGCGGCTTTTGGTAAAAAGCGTTAACCCCTTCATGCCCTTACTATTTAGGTAAGGGCATTTATCACAACCTATTCAGTCAATAACGGAATACTTCTTCCAAATCTATTCTATTTATTAACTAAAAATAAATTAATTAATTCAATTTATTATCTGTATTCCGTCTTATTTAATGATGTTAATTAACAACATTAACACCTTTTTTTATTTTAAAAAAACTGCCAACTAAATCCCTTTTTGATCCATATCATTTAATCTTGCGGGAAAAAGAGGCTAAATATAACAAATGGTAGATGATTATGATTCTCATTGTTAATTAGATTTAATTTTATCTTCCATACTATTTCTTTTAAAGACGCACAAATTTATAATAATAATTATCAATATTATTCTTAATAACACCATCTATGATTTAACAGTTAAATCATAGAATAAACAGTAATTGGAAGGTACCATGTCCATACTTCCCCAATGCAGTTATAAAATACTTGGCTTTTCACCAGAGATAAGTCCAGCCTATCGCCAAAAATTACTCTCCCTTGGTCTACTTCCAGGCTCAGTATTTAAAGTGGTACGTTTAGCGCCGTTTGGTGACCCCGTACAAATAGAAACTCACCGCGTCAGCTTGGTATTACGCAAAAAAGATTTGGCATTGATTAACTTAGATGAAGTGCATACAAATTAATTATTCTTTGCATTTATTCCAATAAAGATTTTCATTTTTCACGACTGGCATACAACACTATGAAACCATTAACTATCGGCCTTATTGGTAACCCTAACGCAGGTAAAACAACCTTGTTTAACCAGTTAACAGGATCACGCCAGCGTGTCGGTAACTGGGCTGGCGTTACCGTTGAGCGTAAAGTTGGACGTTTCCAAACGCCTGAACACAAGATTGAACTTGTTGATTTACCGGGTACTTACTCACTCACAACCATTTCAGAGCAAACTTCACTTGATGAACAAATCGCCTGCTACTTTATTTTAAGTGGTGAAGCCGACATGTTGATCAACGTTGTCGATGCCTCAAACCTCGAGCGTAACTTATACCTAACATTACAGCTGGTCGAGCTCGGCGTTCCCTGCATCGTTGCGCTGAATATGCTGGATATCGCCGAAAGCCAACATATTGATATTGATGTTAAACAACTGGAAAAACAGCTGGGCTGCCCTGTTATCCCAATGGTTTCCACACGGGCTACGGGTCTCGAAAAACTCAAACAAGCTATTGATAGCCATCCACAAAATAGTCAACAAGCTCTAGTTCAATACCCGCCACAACTTTTACAAACCGTCGATACACTTTCTGAGCAAATCTCTGCTCAGCAATTTAGCCAACAACAGCGCCGTTGGTTAGCATTACAGATCTTGGAAGGCGATATTTATAGTCGTCAACGCGCTAACATCTCTGAGCAAGTGCTCGCTGAAACGCGCACCAAACTCAAAGAGACGTTACAAGAAGAACCAGAGTTATTAATTGCTGATGCGCGTTATCAATCTATCGCCACGATCTGTCATGCTGCGATTAATAACAGTGAAGCTGAACCGAATAAACTCACGCAGACCCTAGATAAATTTATCTTGAACCGCTGGCTGGGCGTACCTATCTTTTTATTTGTGATGTATCTGATGTTCGTCCTTGCTATCAATATTGGTGGTGCTTTGCAGCCGTTCTTTGAAGGGGCGTCAGAAGCTATTTTTATTCATGGTATCCAATGGATTGGTGCAACAGCAAACTTCCCAGAATGGTTGACTGTTTTCTTAGCTCAAGGCGTCGGTGGCGGTATCAACACCGTCCTGCCTCTCGTACCACAAATCGGTATGATGTACCTGTTTTTATCTATCTTAGAAGACTCCGGCTATATGGCTCGTGCGGCTTTTGTCATGGATAGATTAATGCAAGCCCTTGGTTTACCTGGCAAGTCTTTCGTTCCGCTGATTGTCGGATTCGGTTGTAACGTTCCTTCTATCATGGGTGCTAGAACGTTAGATGCACCTCGTGAACGCCTTATTACCGTCCTGATGGCGCCATTTATGTCCTGTGGTGCTCGCTTAGCCATCTTTGCTGTATTCGCAGCGGCTTTCTTTGGCAAAAATGGCGCGAGTGTCGTGTTCTCTCTGTACCTTCTTGGTATTGTCGTCGCAATCCTGACAGGCTTATTGCTCAAACACACCCTAATGCGTGGAGAAGCCTCACCCTTTGTGATGGAACTACCGGTCTACCACGTCCCTCATACCAAAACGTTACTCATTCAAACTTGGCAGCGTTTAAAGGGCTTTGTGGTTCGTGCAGGTAAGGTGATTGTCGTAGCAAGTATTTTTATCGGGGCACTTAACAGTTTCTCCTTATCTGGTAAGCCTGTTGATAATATTAATGACTCTGCGCTTGCCTCTGTCAGTAAAGTCATCACGCCAGTATTACAGCCAATCGGTGTACACAGTGACAACTGGCAGGCTACCGTTGGATTGATTACAGGTGCAATGGCAAAAGAAGTGGTCGTCGGTACATTAAATACGCTGTACACCGCGGAAGCGATTACCAATGAGCCTTTTGATGCAACATCTTTTGATCTACTCGATGAGTTAGAATCTGCTGTTGCAGATACTTGGGATAGCTTGAAAGAAACCTTCTCCATTAGCGCACTTTCCAATCCTATTGAAGCGAGTATGGGAGATGCTGAAATGGCTACAGGTTCGATGGGAACGATGGCCGCTAAATTTGGTACCGATATTGCCGCCTATAGCTACTTAATCTTTGTACTGTTATATGTACCTTGCGTGTCAGTAATGGGAGCTATCGCTCGAGAAACCAACAAAAGCTGGATGACTTTCTCGATTCTTTGGGGACTGAACGTTGCTTATAGCTTAGCTGCCTTGTTCTACCAAACCGCGACATTTAACGAGCATCCGCAAAGTAGTTTGATAACGATAAGTGCCGTTATCATATTTAATATTGTGTTGATTACGGTTCTACGTCGTGTGCGAAGTCGCGTTACCTTCAATATTAAATCAAAAACAGCACAGCAGTGTTCTGGTTGCTCTAACAATAGTTGTCACTAAGGAAAATACGATGGTCAGCTTGTTGCAAGTCCGAGATTTAATCGCTCTCTATGGGCAAGCTGACATCGCACTGCTCAGTTCTCAATTGAATGCACCTACAGCACTGGTCAATGCCATGGCGGAAAAACTGGTCAGTATGGGAAAAATTGAAAAAGTCGATATCAGTGCCTGTTTAACCGGGACCAGCTGTAAAGGATGCCCTGAGAGTAATGATTGCTCTCATTTTGTGTATAAAATTAAATAATACGTTTATTTTATGTCATATTTAAAAAGCTCTGACGAATTTTGATATCTTCCATAAAATTCCTAATCCTTTTTTTATTCCATCCTTTTTTAAAAGTATTTTTACTTTCACTATTTAGAATAAAGATTGCTCTTCATTAATCATTCTATTTAGAAAAGGATATATATGAGAAACCAATCTCTATCAGTTTTTAGCAATCCATTTGTTAACCCTTTTAAATCAAAGCAAGCTACACATTCTGTTTCACCTCAAGCGTCAACTCAGAAACATATTGAAGAACATTGTCTCTCGCGTAGTTTAACCAACATCTTTTTAATTAATGAAGCCAAAAATTTACCCATCAATTTTGTTGCTGAAAACCAAAGCTTATCGAGTTTACCCTCATATGATGAGGCCTGCTCTAGCCCATTACCGGGGTTGCCAACGTATAATGATTCGACCTATTTACCCACTTACCTAGAGCTAGAGTCCAATCCAATAGGCTCCGCTTACGACAAAACAAATAATTTATTACCTTCATACGATGAAACGCTTAATCAATTCTCTTCGTTAAAAAAAGAATCTCCTGCGTTCTTACAGACGATCACTAAAATCAAGGATCACTACTTATCGATTAAACATAACCAATATTTCTTTAAGATTAGCAAACCTGTAAAAGCTTATGGAAAAGAAGATGCAATAAAGTTGATCAATAAGCATCGTCTTTCAGAAGAAAAAAATAAACACATTCCTAACGACCAAAATGTTCCTTTTAAAAAATATAATAAACAGGTTCATGACCTTGCTATTAAATATTTTAAATATTTGAGTGATATAAACTATAAACAGACATTTAAAGATCAAGAAATTAATCAGTATCCTGCTTTGCAGAATTTATCTGCTGAATTTGCGGGTAAATTGCAAGCAACCCATAAAATTAGTCAAAAAACCACGAACCACCTACTGCAAGCGGCCCATGAAACTATCATCAATCAGGGGTATAAAGACCTTGCGCAACAAATGAAGCGTCACGGTTTAGTGACTGAAACACAGCAAGAAGAGATTTACCTACCTCAAATTGAGACGTTAAATAACCTGAAATCGACTCTTCAGCAACGTATTGCCAATGATAACTCTGCTATTTTCATGCAATTCATCCTGGGGCAAGAGTCCCGTGCAGCTAGCATTCAATCTGCTGCCGGCATGGATCAAAAGATATACAGGCTCGTCAATGGTGATCATAGCATTTCACAATTTAATACATTTGAACAATTTTTCAGTGCCCTAGAAAACATCATCTACACCAACAACATAAATAATGGTTTGTCGCCGGATCGCGTTGTATTCCAGCAATATCACCAGCAAGGTGGGGCTGTCAATATTCTTGATTCTTGATTCTTGATTCTGTCTCGATAATAGGTTGTGTTGTTTAAGCAACCTATTCATCTCTATCCTTATCCACAAATTCAAAGTTTCTCCTATTTATCATTCCCACAATATTTTTAAGACTCTCTTTGCTCAACAATTCATCATAATGCCCCCTTACTTCACCTGAATATTCGCGCTAATCGTAAGGAGCATCTCTATGTTAATGTCCTCAATACCATTCCAACAAAATACATTAATACATGATACGAATAGTCAAAAAGTTATAAAAAATTATTATTCTAATAATCAGAAGCTTATTGAGTCTGCAACCCATTCACTCTCTAGAGGATTAACCAGCGTTTTTTTAATCAATGAAGTCAAGAATGCAGGGGCTACCTTTATGAATTTACTAATGAAAGCCCAGACTCTCTCTCATGTAACCCAGCAAGCAAATGCTCAGTTATCACAAGATGAATATACTGATAATAAAATTTTTATTAAGAAGGTTTTCCGTGAATGCCTTACTGAAGTGCTTCAATTCCAAGATTTTTATACTCCGCTAAAGTTTTATAAACAGTATGCTGAATTGAGTAGTGACATTGACTTACAAGGAAGTAAAAATGTGCTCAAAAAAATCTCTGAACACCAGCAACAAGAAGAGAAAAATCCTCGTATAAGTACACATAACACTTATCATTTTAAGCATTACAATCAACAAGTTCATGAACTAGCAAAACATTACTACCAAGGGATTAGTGATGGCATATATAAATACACAAATGAAAGTGATAAATTCCGCAACGATAATGAATTTAAAGCCTTAGAAAATGATTTTACTGATCATACCAAACTTAAAGCACTCGTCGAGCAGCCAACTAACGAGCTAGTAAACCGCTTTCTTACCGCTGCGCACGCTGAAAAGTGTAACCAAGAATTTGGTAATTTTGATCATTTATTAGGGATGCAAGGTTTAATTCCGAATCCTACTGAAAATAGCACCCATTTACCTCAGCAAAAAACACTCCCTCAGCTGAAAGCTGATTTGCAGCAATATAGTACTCCCGCAGAAGCATCCTCTACTTATTTACAGCTGTTATTTTCAGATGACACATTAGCCGTCAGCATTCAGCCAAATTCTTCAGGTTCACGCATGAGTTATAAGATTTTCGATCCCAATAAAAACCTTCAGCAATTCGATGACTTCGCTGGATTCATGCAAGAATTAGCCACTAAAATTGCACAATATAACCATAAAAATAACCAGCCCAGTGGCTTGGTCTATGTGAAAAAATTTCACCCGCAAGTCAATGATGACACCTTAGTGGGGTCTTATCTATCTGTGTAAATTACACTGTCTTTTTCATCCAGAAAACAATTACATAAGTGATTTATTACTTATCTAATTGTGTGAAAAACTCGATTAAGTATTCTGAAAATTCATCAGGATGAGAAACAAATGGTGCATGAGCACAATGGCGCATCACAATGGATGATGAATGGGGATAAAGCGCATCTAATTTAGAGACAATTTTACGCGGAACTAAACCGTCTAAATAACCGTAAATACGTAGGAAAGGAACGGTTAAATGAGTCAGCTCTTCACGTAAATCCTCGGTACGCAAAGATTCTAATCCCATATTTAATACTTCAACCGTTGGCATCGGTAACGCTAGCACAACCGATTTAAGCGTACGAGCATCTTCGCGAGCGCTTTCTGTCCCTAATGTCTGTAGTGCTAAAAAACGCTCAACAGTACGTTGAAAATTCTCAGAAAGCATCTTCTCAAAATTAAGTAATACCTCAGGCTTAATACCCTGCCATTCCTCATGAGCCCCAAAACAAGGAGATGACGCCACGGTAATTAGCGCTTTTACTTCATCAGAGTGATCAAGCGCAATACGACTTGCCACTAATCCGCCCAAAGACCACCCTAGCCAAATTGCATTTTTAGGCGCTTGCTCCCATAAAATATCTGCCATTGACTGAACTGACATTGGCGAAAAATCTCGACTACGACCATAACCAGGCAAATCAACTAAATGGATGCGAAATTGCGAAGCGACTCGCGGAATAATGGTTTGCCAAACCTCTGCGTTCAATCCCCATCCGTGCAGTAACACAATATCTTGTTTTCCTTCACCAACCGTCTGCCAATATAGCGTCGCCATGATTACACTCTCTTTCCTGTCAATTTCATTATCATTTTTCATCTAGGATCTGCCTATGCTAGCAATGGAAGGGGTCTGTTGGCTATGCCAGCAGGAATTAAAAGTTCCTCGGCAAGGAATATGCAGTTTTTGTACGAAAAACTTACCGCCAATGCCACGAGTTTGCCCACAATGTGCTCTAACCAGTGAATATATTGACGCTTCTTGTGGACGCTGTTTGCTTCAACCGCCACCTTGGCAAAAGCTGATCACCGTCTCACCGTATCGCGCCCCATTACGCCAGCTTATCCATCAATACAAATTCCACCGTCAGCCTCAACTCGCTGTAGCACTGACCCGCCTATTCCTCATCCACTGGTTAAATGGGTATCGCCAACAAAAATGGAAAAAACCAGATATGTTGATAACCATTCCCCCCCCCATCCACGGCGCTGCTGGCGTAGAGGGTTTGACCACATGGCACTAATGGGTAGTAATTTAGCCACATGGTTAAATATTGCCTATTCGCAAAATTCATTGCGCCGCTCTCGTGATACACTGGCGCAAGTTTCATTAACACGTAAACAGCGCCGCAATAATCTTAAAAAAGCGTTTGCCCTTGAAACTTCGGTTTCAGGTCTACACATAGCTATTATTGATGATGTGATTACAACTGGCGCCACCATGCATGCTGCTGCTCAATTGTTGATTTGTGCGGGAGCGCATACTGTTGACGCGTGGTCACTCTGTCGCACCTTGTAGGAAGGGTGTAAATGGGCGTATTATAACCAACTAAAGCAGTCAACTATTATTGAGCAAGAGATTATGATTAATATTACTGAAGCAGCACAGACTCACTTCGCCAAGTTATTGGAAAGCCAAGAGTCAGGAACCCAAATTCGAGTATTTGTCATTAACCCAGGTACACCAACCGCAGAGTGTGGTGTTTCTTATTGCCCTCCAGGTGCCGTAGAAGCAACTGATAAAGAGCTGAAGTTTGAAAAGCTCTCTGCTTATGTTGATGAAATTAGTGCACCGTTCCTAGAAGATGCAGAGATTGATTTCGTTACTGATCAACTAGGTTCGCAATTAACCTTAAAAGCACCTAACGCAAAAATGCGTAAAGTGTCTGATGATGCACCACTCATTGAACGTGTTGAATACGTTTTACAGTCACAGATTAACCCACAGTTAGCCAGCCATGGTGGTCGTGTATCATTAATGGAAATCACCGAAGAAGGATTTGCTATCCTACAATTCGGTGGCGGCTGTAACGGTTGTTCTATGGTTGACGTAACACTGAAAGAAGGTATTGAAAAAGAGCTGCTGAAAATGTTCGAAGGTGAATTAAAAGGTGTTAAAGACCTGACTGAGCACCAACGCGGCGAGCACTCTTTCTACTAAGACTTTCGACTTATTTTCAGGGCATCCACGGTATATCCGTGGGTGCTTTTTCATGATATTCCCCCTAATTTTCCGGTATTTTATGGACCATTTTGAGACACTAACACCTGAACAAGCTTACCAACACTGGTTAGATGGCACCGCCATTCTTGTCGATGTTCGCGATCCCCAAAGTTTTCGTGCTGGTCATGCAACAGGTGCTTACCACTTAACCAACGAATCGCTTCACCCATTCTTAGAAAAAACAGATTACGAACAGACCATTATGGTAATGTGCTACCACGGTCACAGCAGCCAAGGCGCTGCACAATATTTAATTAATCTCGGTTTTGAATCTGTATACAGTATTAATGGCGGATTTGAAGCATGGTCACGGGAATACCCCCAAGCCATTACGGCGCTCTAAACGAGACAACGTATTTATGATCCACATTATCTCTTTTGAAAATCCACGGATGGCTCAAGCGTTTGTTGACTATATGGCAGGACAAAATATCCAACTACAAGTCCATCCTTCCAACGACCAACAACATTATGAATTATGGCTCAACGACGAGCAGCATACTGAACAGGTACGCCAAGAACTCGAAGCCTTTTTACGCAATCCAAATGATCCTCGTTATCTTGAAGCAAGCTGGCAAACGGGGCGTACTGATGCTCAATTTCAGTATCGAAACTACCTGACATTTGGCTATTTAAAACAGCAATCGGGTCCTTTAACCATTGCCGTTATTTTGCTCTCCATAGCCGTTTATTTGTGGGTCACCCTGACAGATCCCCGTGAAGTTCTATACTATTTAGGTTGGCCTATTGGCGATCAGCAAAGTGAACTATGGCGCTGGATCAGCCCCGCTTTTGTTCATTTTTCTATTTCGCATATTGGTTTCAACCTTGCGCTCTGGTGGTTTCTTGCTGGGCAAGTTGAGAAAAAAATGGGAACAGGAAAACTGTTCACTATTTTATTAGTCTCCGCATTATTCAGTAACTGGGGTCAATCCCTCTTCAGTGAGAATAACTTTGGTGGTTTATCGGGTGTCGTTTATGCGCTGGTTAGCTATGTTTGGGTGACTGGCGAACGCCGCCCAGAAATCGGTATCGGCATCCCTCGTGGGCTCATGATATTCTCGATTATCTGGCTATTCTTCGGTTACTTTGACCTCTTAGGTATGGACATTGCTAATGCCGCACATACTTCAGGGTTAATTATCGGATTATTGATGGGAATATGGGATAATAGGCTTAGTTTTAAACACCAAGGTTCCAAATAGAACATTTTATAATTAGAGGCTAATGCTGTGAAACAAACCCAGAGACATGATGCAATTGTTGAGCTTGTGCGTCTTCAGGGATATGTCAGTACTGAAGAACTTGTCGAGCAGTTTGAGGTTAGCCCTCAAACTATCCGCCGAGACCTCAATGAGCTTGCTGAACAGAATAAGATCCTACGACACCATGGTGGCGCAGCCTTGCCTTCAAGTTCCGTCAATACCGCCTATAATGACCGCAAAACGATGTGGTCTGAAGAAAAAGCGCGTATTGCCCAGCGCGTGGCAAGCCAAATTCCTGACGGCGCCACCTTGTTTATTGATATCGGTACCACCCCTGAAGCCGTCGCCCACGCATTGGTTAACCATAAAAACCTACGCGTCGTCACGAATAACCTAAACGTGGCAACCTTACTGATGGCAAAAGAGGACTTTCGTTTGATCTTAGCAGGGGGAGAAGTGCGCTCCCGTGATGGCGGTATTGTCGGCGAAGCAACCCTCGATTTTATCTCTCAGTTCAGACTGGACTACGGTATTCTAGGGATCAGCGGGATTGATATGGACGGCTCACTGCTGGAGTTTGATTATCATGAAGTGCGCACCAAACGCGCAATTATTGAAAACTCCCGTCATGTTATGTTGGTCACCGATCATTCTAAGTTTGGTCGTAATGCGATGGTAAATTTAGGTAACATGAACTTAATCAATACGTTATTTACCACTCAATCTCCTCCAGCTAGCATTCTGAAAGTTATCGAACAACATAACGTTCAATTAGAACTCTGCTAAAGCACGATTTGTGACTTCCAATGATGGTAGCCAGCCTGCCATCATCTCTTCTTTTTTCCTTTCTTTTCATCCTCTTGTCATCACCTTGTCATATTACCAACTTATTAAACAGATTAAATTTATACACAAAATGTTATTAGCATCACGCGGTTGTTATTTTTATGGATTACAGGTTGGCATACGTACAAAATTTGATTACAATCAAATGAGCGAAAACGAACATTATAGAAAATGGTTCGAACATCTCAGGGGGATGCATGGAAACGAAAGACTTGATTGTAATTGGCGGCGGAATCAACGGCGCTGGTATTGCGGCAGATGCCGCGGGGCGTGGATTATCTGTACTGCTGCTTGAATCTCAAGACTTAGCGAGTGCAACTTCATCTGCAAGTTCGAAACTGATCCACGGTGGATTACGTTACCTCGAACATTATGAGTTTAGACTCGTTAGTGAAGCGCTTGCTGAGCGTGAAGTCTTGTTACGACTGGCGCCACACATCGCATTCCCAATGCGCTTCCGTCTACCGCACCAACCACATTTACGCCCAGCTTGGATGATCCGTATTGGTCTGTTCCTATATGATCATTTAGGCAAACGCGTTAGCCTACCAAGTAGCAAAAGTTTAAAGTTCAACCAAAATTCTGTGCTTAAACCAGAATTAACCAAAGGTTTCGAATACTCAGATTGCTGGGTTGATGATGCGCGTTTGGTGGTATTGAACGCTCAAGAAGTGGTACGTAAAAACGGTGAAGTTCGCACTCGCACCAAAGTGACCCGCGCATATCGCGAAAATGGTCTATGGATTGTTGAAGCGCAAGACTTACGTACTGGCGAAACGCATACTTGGAAAGCCAAAGGACTGGTCAACGCAACGGGTCCTTGGGTAAAAGAGTTCTTCGATGACGGCTTAAAACTGAAATCCCCTTATGGTATTCGTCTGATCAAAGGCAGCCATATTGTGGTTCCACGCGCCCACGATGAACCGCAAGCGTACATTTTACAAAACGAAGATAACCGAATTGTCTTCGTGATCCCTTGGATGGATGAGTTCTCCATTATCGGTACCACCGATGTTGAGTACAAAGGGGATCCAAAAGATGTAAAAATTGACGAAAACGAAGTCAATTATCTGCTGAAAGTGTATAACGACCACTTCAAAAAACAGCTGACCAAACAAGATATTGTGTGGGATTACTCCGGTGTTCGCCCTCTGTGTGATGACGAATCAGATTCTCCACAAGCAATCACTCGTGACTACACTTTAGATATTCACGATGAAGATGGTAAAGCCCCATTACTGTCAGTATTTGGTGGTAAATTAACCACTTATCGTAAACTGGCTGAAGCCGCTGTGGGTAAATTAGCGACATATTATCCACATGCGACAGGTCCTTGGACCAAAAATGGTCAATTACCCGGTGGTGACATCGAAGGTTGCGACCGTGATGGTTATGCACGAGTATTAACTCAACATTACCCTTGGCTTCCGGAAGGTCTAGCACTGCGTTACGCAAGAACATACGGCAGCAACAGTAAGCTGATTTTAGCAGGCGCAAACTCACTGTCAGATTTAGGCGAAGCTTTCGGTGCAAACGTCTATGAAGCTGAATTACGTTACTTAGTCGAAAATGAGTGGGTTGTAGAATTAGACGATGCGATTTGGCGTCGTACCAAATTGGGCATGTGGCTGAACGACGCTGAAAAACAGCGCATTGCACAATGGCTGGCAGAGCACACTAAAGTGGCTGTGACCGCATAATCTCGCAAGAGATACGCAGTAAGATAGAATCGTAAAAAACTCGTTGTTGTACCAAAAGCGCCTATCTGTGCCCACAGACTGGCGCTTTTACCTTCTGCTCTCCTGCAACTTATTCGCCTTGCTTCCGTCTCATAATTCTGTTTATAATTCATTCGCAATTTTGCCCCTTTCTAAAGTGAGTCTTTCCGACGATGAACTAAGTCCTGCCAGAAAATATCTACGATGCCTTATTGAAGGTCATTATTTTCTGTTCTTGGCAGACACAAGTTCTCATTTTTTCCTTTGCGAAAGCTAGTATTCCGTTGTCTGCCCTCTCTATTTGGAGGTCTCTATGACAATGCCCAACGCAACACTCGCTTGTCACTTTTCGCAATTAACCATTGAATTTCACCAGTCGGCTCTCTTTCCACCGCTAACCGGTAGCTTGTTTCGTCAAAAAAATGCGCTAATCGGTCCCAATGGTCGGGGAAAATCTGTGTTGATGCGGTTACTTGTCTCACAGTTAACACCAACTCATGGAAAAATTGATTGGCATATGCCAATTATCCATGTGGATCAACTCAACCGCTTAACAGGCGATACCATTGCTCAATCGCTCGGAATTGATGCACTTTGGCAAGCCTTTTCGCGCATTGAACAGGGAAATGGCACAGCCATGGATTTTGATCTGACGGAAGATAACTGGCACCTTCCTACCACATGGAAAATGTTATTAGAATCTGCGCAGTTAATGACATCCATGGATACCCCTATCGAGCAACTAAGCGGCGGAGAAAGGACACGGTTGGCTCTGTGCCGTGCCTTTTTACATCCTGACCACTTCCTTCTATTGGATGAACCTGATAACCATCTAGACCAAGAAGGACGTCGATGGCTAAGCGATAAACTTGACCAACATAAAGCGGGCTGCTTAGTCATCAGTCATAACCGTCAGTTGCTCGAAGAGATGGACGCTATGTTTGAACTGACCGATAAAGGTTTAGTGGGATACGGTGGAAATTACACACTCTATGACGCACAAAAAACTTTTGCTATCAATGCCATCGAGGCAGAAGGTGAACAACTGGATAAACAAATCCGCCAAGAGAAAAAGCAACAACAAGCGACTTTACAAAAAGCGGCGCAGCGGCGAAAACAGGGCGAAAATATCCGCTATGGTGGCTCACAATCACTATTATTACTCGATATGCAAAAAAATCGCGCAGAGAAAAGACAATCCAACGTCGCAGAGCGCCATCAGCGGGTATTAGGAGAATTGCAACATCAGCGGCAGCAAAATCAAGATAAAGTGACTCATATTCAGCCTCAGAAAATGGTGCTAAATTACCAAAGTGAAAGTGGAAAAATACGTATTTTTGTTTCTCAACTAAAGCTCCCTTATGGGCATACTTCGCCTCTCTCTTTTACCGCATACAGCGGCGAGCATTGGCATATCCAAGGGCGTAACGGCTCAGGAAAATCAACGTTATTGAAAGTGTTAGCCGCTAAACAGCAGGCTCTATCGGGGGAGTATCGCATTAGTGGTGCCACCTGCTATTTAGACCAGCATTTGAATCTTTTGAATAAATTTTTACCCGTTGCTGAAGCGCTTTATCAGTATCAACCCGCAATTTCCATCGAACAGTGGCGCACACAGTTAGGTATGTTACGTATTCGTGGGGATAAATCTTTGCAGCCATTGAATCAATTAAGTGGCGGAGAGCAACTCAAAACAACGATTCTTGCCCTCACTCATAGCCCTCATCCGCCCGCGGTTTTACTATTGGATGAGCCAGACAATCACTTAGATTTAGATTCAAAACAACTATTAGAAGCGTTATTGCGGGATTATCAAGGGACATTATTACTGGTTTCCCATGATGACGCTTTCGTGGAGCAGTGCAATATTACCCATTGCCTACAACTCGATCATTAACGGTACGGGCTGTTTTCCACAGCCCAACGCTTAGCGTATGAAGGTATTTTTAACGCGGACTGACACCAAGAAATAGGGGATCCAAATCAAGCAATAGAAACTACCATTAAAGAGGCTCGTAATGTAGCTAAAGTCAATTTCAAGACCGAACGCAACCGGAAAAACAATCCGCGTGATGCCTAGAACGACCACATACAATATCATCGTAATGATAAATAACCACTTCGCCATCAATTTCCGTTTAAAGGCGGCGAACAATGAACCCATCATAAGCGCGATAATCACCACAAAACTGAGCTGTACTGTATAAAATGTTGAAGCAAACCCAGCCATATAAAAATCGGATGTTGGAGTGGTTGCCAATGACCAAGCGCCCTGAACTTGAATAACATCATTCACCATTATCTTGATCAGATTACCCAGCATATACAACTGACCAAGCAGAGGTAAAATCAGCCAACCCCCTATCCCTTGGAGGTCTTTTTTATGTTCATTTTGCGCCTGTGCTGGCACTTGAGGCACCAATACTGGCTGGGTCGATGATGCATTCACATCCATAGTGACAACCTTTTTATTCTTTAAGTTCTTTGAGTTTTTCTTCAAGAAATTCTTTCAGTACCATGGCCTGATTATGTTGCGTATCTTTGGCGCTATATAACAGTGTGATATTGCCTTGTTGCGCTTTCTCTAGCAGATTATGCCATTCATCATTTTGCCGAAGCTCTTGCTGATATTGCGTTACAAACTGCGCAAACTGATCAGTATGTTGATGAAACCATTTGCGCAATTCATTGGAAGGCGCGACGGTTTTATCCCATTCATCACACTGTAAATCAACTTTTTTAATGCCGCGGGGCCACAGCCTATCCACTAAGATGCGATAACCGTCTTGGGGGCTACAAGGATCATAAACTCGTTTACAGTAAATCATCAGCATGCTCCATTTATTTGCAGTTCACTCACTAATTAACAAACGTATTGCGAACGCGCACAGAAACAAAGAAGTAAGGTACCCAGACTAAACAACCAAATACGCCTCTTAGGACTTCCCGTATATCAGAACTGTCCATTTCGAGATCTAAAAATTGATTGGCGAGCACTAAATCAGCAATAATCACTGCCAATGAAAAAATTTGGAAAAAGGCATACACCTTAATAATCAATTTTTTCTTCGTAAAAAAGAGATAACAAAGATACAGCACTGTGCCATAAATAATGGCATTACCAACGACTTCAAAGTACATCAATTCTTTAAATAACGGCACAAAGTTAGCAGACTCAGGTAACGTTAATTCACTCCAGTATTCAATCACATCTAGATTATGATTCCAGAGGATAAAGGGCATAAACAGTGCCGAAAAAATCACCCCAATAAACGGGAGGATCAGCCACCCACCTATCCCTTTTAGTTCAGGTTCAGATTTAGGCTTTGGCGTCGATACCTCATTATGATCATCTGCTTGCATCTTCACATCCTTGATTTAATTTTTGCAGTTAATCTGCCTGAGCAATAATTTGCTGAATTTTTATGGGCAGGCTAAATTAGCTCATGATTATCTGAATCGCTATTTTGCTAAGCTAACATACTATAACGGTTAAAAATGTAGCGACTGACGTTTTTTGTCAAAATTTAACCAAAAATGGGCATAAATCAGAAGAAGACGACTATGGTTCCAGCGCAACCCGTGACTATTTCACTGCCACTTTATTACCGTATTGATGATTTTTTTGCCTTTCATTTACGGGATCCGCAAAATATTGCCGAGATTGTTGAAAAAAACACCTTACGCAAAGGAATTATTTGGCAGGGACACGCGGCGCAAATTCGCCTGTCTATTGACGATAAGCAAGCCACATTACAGCTTGATGTCGATAGCGCAGAAACGCCTCCCACCCCAAACGAACTGCATCATTTAGCCATTCACCTACTGGGATTGAATCAACCCATTGAACAGTTTGAAGAGCAATACCTTACCCATCCAATACTTGGCAAGCTGATAGCGCCACAACGGGGCGTACGCGTGTATCAATCAGCGACTACGTTTGAAGCCTTAGTCTGGGCGATTATCGGTCAACAAATCAGCGTCCTTGCTGCGATTGCGATTCGCCGACGTTTTATTCAAGCTGTGGGTCAACAACATTCATCGGGTATTTGGTGCTTTCCTACCGCTGAATCCGTCATGAATGTTGACGATGAAATGTTACGACAATCTGGATTTTCTCTTGACAAAATCATCGCATTACGTGGTCTGTGTGACGCCATTCAAGCAGGAAAACTAGATTTAGAGAGTGCCGTCACACCGGATAACGTCAATGACGTGACGGCACAGTTACTGGCAATTAAAGGTATTGGACCTTGGACTGTGAGCTATGGGCTACTTCGCGGATTTAATTATCTTGATGGCTCACTGCATGGTGATGTTGCCGTGCGCCGCAATTTACAAACATTGTTAACTCAAGATACACAACCTTCAGCAAAAGAGACCCAAGAATGGTTAACTCAATTTACCCCATGGCGAGCACTCGTTGCCGCACATCTTTGGCGTAGCCAATCTGCTGCGGGTTATTAAACAAAAACCCCAATCCGGCACTCCGGATTGGGGTTCTGAGATAAAGCGATTCAATTAGCTCACAACAATGATTAACGTAACCAGTTAGTTTTCACTAATTGCACAACTTCATCACCACGCCCACTCATGATCGCCTTCAGCATATACAGACTAAAGCCTTTAGCTTCTTGCGCTTCAATTTCTGGCGGCATAGACAGTTCTTGCTTCGCGGTCAATACATCCACGACTACCGGACCGTCATGGGCGAAAGCCTCTTTTAATGCGCTATCCAAATCTTCACTTTTCTCAACACGAATACCTTTAATACCTGCTGCATTAGCAATCGCGGCAAAGTTTGGATTCTGTAAATCGGTGCCTGCCGTCATAAAGCCAGCCACTTTCATCTCCATCGCAACAAAGCCCAAGACTCCGTTGTTATGAATAATAATTTTCACTGGCAATTTCATTTGTGATAGTGAAATAAAATCCCCCATCAGCATACTGAAACCACCATCACCACACATCGCAACAACTTGGCGATTTTTATCAACCGCTTGCGCACCTATTGCTTGTGGCATCGCGTTTGCCATCGAACCGTGGTTAAACGAACCAATCAAGCGACGTTTACCGTTCATCTTCAGGTAACGAGCAGCCCACACGGTTGGCGTTCCTACATCACACGTAAAGATAGCATCATCGTTTGCCAGCTCACTTAGCTTCGTTGCTAAGTATTGCGGGTGGATTAGCCCTTCATGACCAGGTTTTGCTAAATCATCTAACCCTTTACGTGCTTCCGCATAATGTTTCAACGCGCCATCTAAATGCTTACGATTCTGTTTTGCCGTCAAATGTGGCTGTAATGCGGTTAATGTTGCTTTAATGTCTCCGATTAACCCCATATCAATATGGCAATGGGAGCCCAAACTTCCCGCATTCAGGTCAATTTGAATGATTTTTGCATCAGTTGGGTAAAATGGACGGTATGGAAATTGGGTACCCAGTAGCACAACCGTATCTGCATTCATCATCGCGTGATAACCCGATGAGAATCCAATTAAACCAGTCATTCCCACGCTGTTTGGGTTGTCCCACTCAATGTGCTCTTTTCCACGTAAGGCGTGCACCACAGGTGCATTTAATGTTTCAGCCAGTTTCACGACTTCATCATGAGCGCCCGCACAGCCATTACCGCAGAATAAGGTAATATTTTCAGATTGATTCAGTGCTTCTGCGAGTTTCTCAATTTCAGAGCGCTGAGGCATGATCAAAGGAGCTTGTGGCTGATACCACTCTTCTTTTGCCGATTCTGGTGCATCTTTCAGGGCGATATCCCCCGGAATAACAACAACGGAAACGCCTTTATTCAGGATCGCTTTACGCATTGCAATACCCAGAACTTGTTGAATTTGTTCAGGGTTAGTCACCATTTCACAATAATGGCTGCATTCACGGAACAGCTCAGTTGGGTGAGTTTCTTGGAAATAATTACTGCCAATTTCACTAGAAGGAATATGAGCCGCAATCGCTAAAACTGGTACACGGTTACGATGACAATCATACAATCCATTGATTAAATGCATATTTCCTGGTCCACAAGAACCTGCGCATACCGCTAAGTTACCCGTTAGCTGCGCTTCTGCACCCGCTGCGAATGCCGCCACTTCTTCATGACGGGTCCCTAACCACTCAATTGCCCCTTGTTTACGCAAGCTATCCGTTAAACCGTTTAATGAGTCCCCCGTCACTCCCCAGATGCGCTTAACACCTGCGTTATCCAGTACTTTCGCAATATATGATGCAATACTCTGTTTTTTCATAATGGCACTCTTTTTAAGTCGGATTAAATTCAGTTTATTCTTGTTAACCACGACATATTTAACAAGCGATGCTGCTCTTAAAATACTTCCCGTAATATTCTTTCGATTCTAACTAAATCAATTCACCATTCCTACCGATGCGATGCATTCAAAAACAGAACAAGATATTCCTCCGCGAATATCGAAAGAAGAATGAGATAACAGGACAAATTTAAGGTCGTAAAAAGAGGGTTAGTTTCAGTTATGAACATCCCACCAAAATCCCGTTTATTTTGCGCACATCGAAAATCATATATCTCTTTATATTTTCCAAAGAACGATTCCGAATTGATAACCTGCACCTAACGTCCAAAATAAGACAATATCTTCATCACGGAGTAAATTCTTTTTCTGGTGGCAATAATAAGCAATGAATGGACTGGTTGCCCCCGTATAACCATATTCATCCGCAATATACTCTATTTTTTCATTAGGAATATTTAATGTTTCTGCCAATTTTTCAATATTGCTTTTCATTACCTGAGAAAAGAAAAAACAACTTATATCATCAATAGTTAATCCATTATTTTTTAATAATTTGTCAATATGATGAATAACATGAGGTAAACACTCTTTTGTTGTAAATTTACCCCAGTAAATTTTCTCATCTTGCATATTTTGGCTTTGTGAAAAACCATTCTTAGGAAAGCGGGTCTCCCGGCAAAAATTCGAATCCGTATAATAAAAGCTATCCATCAAACCAGAGTTTGTCCCGTTTTGTACTTTTTCTAATGTCATCGCAACTGCTGCATCTCCAAAGAGAATCGATGGAAATAGCTCATTTTGATTACACAGATTTGAAAGATGGTCCGAGGCAACAATAAGGGCTTTTTTAGCTGTTTTTTTCATCTTTAGCATGATTGCCGCCTGCTCTAACGCCATTAGCATTCCGAGGCAATTACCGTTAATATCAATACATACACACTCATTTTTTAAGGCTAAATGATGATGTAAATAGAGGGCATTAAGTGGTGACAAATATTCCATCGTCGTTGAGGCAAATATCAAAATATCGATATCTTTATCACTCATAGGGGCTAATGCATTAATTGACATCGTCAGCACATTTTCATCAGGCTGGCTCGTGATATATCGCTGCCTCTGCCCAAAGTCATTCAATAATTCCGGTAAATTTTTTACATTTGGATACTTATCAAAATAATATTGGTTGTTCCTAATATTTTCAGGATGGTAGATATGAATAGATGAAATTTTTATTGCCTCATTCATTGCATTTCCCTTATCTGTATTAGTTTACCCCATGGTATAACCCACCGATTAATAAAAAACAATCAACACAAACCACCGAATTTTACATTTTGTCGATATTATTGTATTATTGAATGATATTTGACTATCTAAAGGTGATATTTTTGCTTTATTTTAAAAACACAATAACTCAATATTTCCCTATCAATACACTTCGTTATAAAAATTTGATATAGCTTACTCAACAAGCTTATTAATCAATAAATTTCCATTCAATTAGTTTAGATACTGCATTTAATTATCCATGCTAATTTTTATTATTTGCAGACTGTCCGAGCAAATCGGATCGGGAAACCCACATCTTACAATTCAAATAAGAGGATGGTTCCATGAAGATCAGAAAGAAAAAAGAAAAACCATTAAATATCAACGATATTACGATCATTGATGACGGGAAATTGAAAAAAGCAATCACAGCGGCTTCGCTGGGTAATGCGATGGAATGGTTCGACTTCGGTGTGTACGGCTTCTTAGCCTATGTACTGGGTCAAGTCTTCTTCCCGGACGCATCACCGAGCGTTCAGATGATTGCGGCATTAGCCACCTTTTCCGTACCTTTCTTAGTTAGACCCCTTGGTGGCGTTGTTTTCGGTATTCTCGGGGATAAATACGGTCGACAAAAAGTATTGTCCATGACCATTATTATTATGGCAATCAGTACCTTCTGTATCGGTCTGATCCCCTCATACGAGAAAATTGGTATCTGGGCGCCTATCTTATTACTGCTCGCTAAACTGGCTCAAGGTTTCTCTGTTGGGGGCGAATATTCGGGTGCAGCCATCTTTGTTGCTGAATACTCCCCTGACCGCAAACGTGGCTTTATGGGCAGCTGGTTAGACTTCGGTTCCATTGCTGGTTTTGTGATGGGTGCGGGTGTCGTGGTGTTAATTTCAAGCCTTGTTGGTGAAGCTAACTTCCACGATTGGGGTTGGAGAATCCCATTCTTCTTAGCGTTACCGCTGGGTATTATCGGTCTCTATTTACGTCATTCATTGGAAGAAACCCCTGCGTTCCAACAGCACATTGAAAGTTTAGAACAGCAAGACAAGGCCAATATCCAAAATCCACCGAAAGTTTCTTTCCGTGAGGTAGCGTCTAAGTATTGGAAAAGTTTGATGATTTGTGTCGGTTTAGTGATCGCCACCAACGTGACGTACTATATGCTGCTCACCTATATGCCAAGCTACTTGTCCCATAACCTGAATTACTCAACCGATCACGGCGTGTTGATTATTATTGCGATTATGATTGGTATGTTATTTGTTCAGCCAATCATTGGATTAACCAGCGATAAAATCGGTCGTCGACCTTTTGTTATCATCGGTAGCGTAGGGCTGATTGTATTCGCTTATCCCGCATTTATGCTGATTAACAGCGGCTCCGTTGGCTTAATCTTTGTGGGTTTATTAGTGCTTGCTGTATTACTCAACTGTTTTACTGGGGTGATGGCTTCGATTTTACCGGCAATTTTCCCTACTCATATTCGTTATAGTGCATTGGCCATCGCCTTTAATATTTCGGTCTTAATCGCAGGTGCAACACCGACTGCCGCCGCATGGCTAGTTGAAGCGACTAATGACTTGTATATGCCAGCCTATTATCTGATAGTGATCGCATTAATTGGTCTATATACCGGTATTAGAATGCCAGAAACCGCGAATAAACCATTACGTGGTGCCACACCTGCCGCTTCAGACAGAGCGGAAGCCAAAGAAATTTTAAGCGAGCATTTTGACAATATCGAACAGAAAGTTGAAGATATCGAACAACAAATTGCCGAGCTGGAAAAACAGCGTCAATCGTTAATCAACCAGCACCCAAAATTAGATTAATCCTTAAAAAACAGCGAGGAAAGCGATGTCGGTTTGTCACTTAGTTTGGTTTCGCAACGATCTACGAGTTACCGACAATAAAGCGCTTACCTTCGCTTGTGAGGATCCTACTGCCACTGTGATCGGCGTCTATATTGCGACGCCAGAACAGTGGGCAGCTCATAATGTATCACCAAGGCAAATTGCCTTTTTGCATCAAAACCTTGTCGAGCTACAACACACTTTAGCAAAACGAGGTATTCCCCTGATTTGCCATACCACAGCGACCTTTGCGGATTCCGTGAAATGGTTGCTGAATTTTGCCCAACAGCAAAATGCCACAGGATTATATTTCAATCACCAATACGAGTTAAATGAGCGTTTGCGGGATGAACAGTTACGCCAGCAAGCGCAGCATCTGAATATTTTCACCTATGATGATGCCCTATTACTTCCGCCGGGTTCAGTGACGACGCAAAAAGGGGATATGTATCAAGTCTATACCCCATTTCGCCGCGCCTTTTTGAGCCAATTGATGATGAGTGATTTCTGCTCATTTCCCGCCCCTAAACCACGGGGAGCGGCATTAGCCGTTGAAAATACACATCCACTTTTTGTTCACCAATCTGTTGAAATTTCACCGCAATTTACCGCTGGAGAACACGCTGCATTAGCGAAATTACGACAATTTTGCAGCGAGCGCGTACAAGATTACCAACGCGACCGAGATATTCCCGCCATTGATGGTACTAGCCAATTATCCCCCTATTTAGCGCTTGGGGTGCTTTCGCCTCGCCAATGTGTGAATCGCTTATTAGCAGAGAACCCGCAGGTTTTTGACTCACAAGAAAGTGGTGGTTTTAGCTGGCTGAATGAATTAATTTGGCGAGAATTTTACAGCCATCTATTGGTCGCATTTCCGCGTCTTTGTCGCCATCAACCGTTTATTGAATGGACGCAGCATATTCAATGGAATCCCGATGAAACAGCCTTAACCGCATGGAAAAACGGGCAAACGGGCTACCCCATTGTGGATGCCGCCATGCGCCAACTCAACCAAACGGGCTGGATGCATAATCGACTACGGATGATTGTAGCGAGTTTTTTAGTCAAAGATTTGCTGGTCGACTGGCGCAAAGGCGAACACTACTTTATGAGCCAGTTAATCGATGGCACTTTGGCGGCGAACAATGGCGGCTGGCAGTGGTCAGCTTCAACGGGTGTTGATGCCTCGCCGTGGTTCCGTATTTTTAATCCAACCACCCAAGGGAAAAAATTCGACCCACAAGGGACGTTTATCCGCGAGTGGCTGCCCGAACTTCGCGATGTCCCCGAGAAATTTATTCACGAACCCCATACATGGGCAGAATCTCACCAAGTCTCTCTGAATTATCCAACCCCGATTGTTGACCATAAACAGGCACGATTGATGACGTTGGAAGCATTTGAGGCAGGGAAGCGAAAGAGCATAAAAAAATGAGTTCATCATTTACTAAAATGCCATTCACTCCTACATCTTAATGTGGTTAATTAAAAACCTTAATACGCGTTCGAACGAAGTTTAAATGACTGTAAAACCCGATCCCAAATTTCAACCATTTGATCATCCGCATAATGAACAACCTTACTGGTCGAATGCATCAATATACTCACAGAAGGGTGTAAATAACCGATGTTTTTTTCATTCGCATAATATTGAAAATAATAAAATTTATCGGATTGATTATCATAACGAGGGTCTCGACCTAAAGTTAACCACTCTTCACCCGCCACGTTATTAAACTGTACGTTTCCTTTTCGTAATGTTTTACCCCCATATTGAGAGAGAACAGATTTAATTTCATCCGCCCTATCCAACATACTTTCTTTTTCACTTTCTATCGTATTATCCATATCGACAGCCCAATAGAATTGCGGATTTTCAAACACCATGGAAATTTCTTCTTGATGCGATTTTCCATCATCCTGAATAAAACCATAAGGAATACAGATCCCTTTATCCGTCGGAATTTCATTCTTTGGACGACCATGTAAACGAGAGATTAATGATTGCATGGCTGCTAGTTTTTGAGGCTTATCGGTAAATGGTTTATTTTCTTCCTTATATTCTAATTGTTCATCTACATATTTTGATTTGGAAACATCTTCAAATTTTGAAGTTATAATAAAAGCAACATTATCAATGTATACGTTAGCCTCTAAAACACGAAGTACATCTGGATATTGGTACGCCTCATTCCTTTCAAAAATAACGCCATTATCCAATCTAATAATATCTTTCAAAAACGGTCCATCAGAATCATCACTTACGCGATGTTTTTTCAACTCTTCTTCACGCAGATCAACACGTTGTTTAAACGAAGGGGGATAAATAAACTGACTTTCAATCGTCATATCATCAATTTTAATAATGGAAGAAAGATTTTGTGTTAAAGATTTAGGATAATTAAAGGTATAACGCCCTAAACAATAGGTCGGTGCATCATCAAATAGAGTATTAATCACAGTAGAATCCTTTTCATTAAGTGAAGTTGAATACGTTTTATTAGGTACAGAGCAAGCCGCTAAACTCGCCAATAAGACCAAACCGGAAATACTCACCAATCCTTTTTTCATTAGGGTTTCACCTCATCCGTTTGCAAGATACGACACAGGGAACGCAAGGTAAATTTAATGGCGGGTGAGACATCCCCTGTTTTTTCATACGAATCAAACTCCGCATCCCCTTTTAGAGGCGCAAACTGATAAGCGTTCTGATGGTCAACATTCATTTCTAAAATTTCTTTAAACAGGTCTTTTCTATCTAAATTGATAGAATATTTAGGCACTGTACCGTCACCGCATCCCCCTTCATAATCCATTGAGGGCGTATTCTTCCACTTATCACTGGACTTGAGTAAAGTATACTTGCGCTTTTCTCCATAGTCGTCTGTCGCTCGGCTATCGTCAGACTCCCATAACCACGAGGTTTTATCCCGTAATTTCCACGTCACGGTCTCATCGGAACGGCGAGAATCTTTCGAGTCATTTTCATCAAAATACGCTCCATAAAATTGGTAAGTATTTTTATGATAGGCTCCGTCCATTTTTGTGATAAATGGTTCAACATCATCAATCATAATCTTTTCATATTTTTTAAAATTACCATCAATAACACTCTGTTCCTTGTCTAAAATATCAGGCTCATACATCTGCCACCATGCTTTTTCCTTGAGGTAAATTTCGTTAAACGGGTCACCCTTTTTAGGTAGCAATAAATCAGTCACGCCATCAGAACTACCTTTTTCAATTCGCAGCCACGGCTGACCATGATTATATTTCGGAGAAGGTAAGAGTTGCAGAGGTGCTGGAGATTGCGCTAATACCGACATGAGACGCGTTGCACTCATTCCCAGCACTAACCCCATCGGCATGGAGTGCTCCCCAATTTTCATCATTTTGTAGGCAGTTGGCGAACCTAAGTCCGGCATCACACCATGCACAATCCCCAGTATTTTATCTTTGTAGGGCGTTTCTAATAATTCGGAAGCGTAACGAGATACCAAGCCCCCCATCGAATGGGTCACTAGAATGACTTTTTCATGCCCTTCTTCAAAGGCGAGTCCATGCCCAATTCCTCCATTCTGTTTAGGGCGGTATAAATTTAAGACCTCATCAATGTATTTGCCGAGCTCTTGTGCAGACTGAGCGTTGTCTTGTAGCCAGTTATAACCAAAAGCATGAAGTGGAAGCAGCAAATTACGGTATTTTCCCGCTTCACGAAATGAAAGGGGGTTGGTATCCACTGGCGTGAGGGGTCGATCTAAAATGAACTTGAACGTTGATTCTTGAGAAAAATAGGCCTCGGCTTCATCTGCCGTCGCGCATCCCTGACCTTTCGCTTTATTGTAATACTGTTCCCAAACCAGTAATTCTTTCTGTAACTTGTCGAGTGGGTCTGCATACGAAAACTGCAATACACTTCCCCATCCTCTTTTCTGTCTTGAATTGGCAAAGTAAGTAGACTCGTTGTCATTTTTATCAACATCCTGAGTAGGGTCAGTTTCAGTTGTTTCAGGATCGAGTAATTTTTTCCTTTTATTTCCAGAGGTAAAAAGCCAACCGAGCGCATCCCAAGCCATACCACCTGTACTTTTTCGAATACGCCAGATTGATTTTTTATCTTTTTTACTTCGTAAGTTAGATCCCATAATGCCAGGTAAAAAAATAACCGGAACCACTTTAGTTGAAGGGAGATAACAATGCGCTTTGGCATTTTCAGATTAGTGTTTTAGCTGTAAGTCTTTCCAAACAGCACATTTGTTGTCATCAAATTCAGCGAAACAATGCTGAATATTTTCGCTTTGTTCATCCTGACTCATAAGACATCCTTAAAATTTAGGTTATGTAACGGAGCATAACTCAAATAATAAGGAACAACATTAGGAAAATGGGATAAATGCCTCGATTAACGTAATGAAACAAAGTTCATTCCCCCAACCCCCAATTTGATCAATCCTAAATAAAAATTACTGGTTATGATAACCAGACAACAACAATAGGAGGCAATAATAATGCAGGTGATTTTACAGGTTGATTTCCCATACCAAGGTCCATGGGGTGACGAGATGGCGGCGGCAATGGAAGGATTAGCGCAATCCATTAACCAAGAACTGGGGTTCATTTGGAAGATTTGGACTGAAAACCAACAGACCCAACGGGCGGGGGGCATTTACTTATTTGCTAACCAAGCCGATGCACAAGCGTATCTCGAAATGCACAGCGCACGACTCAAATCCTTTGGTGTACCTGAAGTCAGCGGGCAAATTTTTAGTGTGAATACCGCACTCAGCCAGCTGAACCAAGCGCAATTTATTCAAAAATAGTTTCAATAGAGAGGGCATTTTTGCCCTCTCTTATCCCGTTAAAATTTACTCAGCAAAATCGAATCCATCGACATCCACAGATTGATGAATAACGCGGGCAATAAAAATAAATGGGGTTTGGGGCATGTAATAAATGGAATGTTTTTTAAACTCAAATCGCCTCATCCCTTCACATACCCAATGGCACTCTTTGCCTATCCATGGTGAGTTTGCCAGTAACTCAAACGTTTTTTTTAATTCATTGTGGTATTTTTTCGCCTGATTAACACCAAACTGCCGTATTGTGTAACGAGCAATTTGATAAATATCCTCTTCCGCAACTTGGGAAAGTTTATACATTTAAATCCTTTTCTGCTCTGGCAAAAATGTCATCCATACTGCTTTCACTCTCAGGTGAATTCAGTCCATCCAATACCATTTTTCTTACATATTCAAGCCGTTGCTCTCTCTCTTCCATCATACGTAATGCGTCCCTTATCACTTCTGATGTATTGCCATAGCGACCAGACTGGATCATATCACCAATAAAACGGTTGAAGTGCTCCCCCAATGTCACACTTGTCACTCTCGCCATAAATTCACCTACCATCGAATGGTATTACTCAGTCATACAACTATAGCAATGAATTTCTGTTGCTTCCAGCCAGTGAAAACTGAGAGGGCATTTTTGCCCTCTCTTATGACTCAGCCCTCTCCCACAGCATCAAAAATCCCCGTGGCGGCGCTCCACCAGCGTTAAAATACTGTATAGCGCCACGATATCATTATGCTGATTAAACACTTGGACATCCCACTCGATAACCCCATTAGGCTTATCTTCGGCTTTTTTCTGGGCTTTTTTGATCTTTTTCTTGCATGTTAAGCGCACTTGGATGGTATCGCCAATTTTTACTGGCTCGATAAAACGCAAGTTTTCCATCCCGTAGTTAGCGATAACAGGACCTACTCCTGCATCCACAAACAGCCCCGCCGCCGCTGATACCACAAAATAGCCGTGAGCAATGCGCTCGCCAAACATCGACTGCTCAGCGCCGAGTTTATCCACATGCACATAGAAATTATCCCCACTGAGACAGGCAAAATTCACAATATCCGCCTCAGTCACCGTGCGTCTCGCGGTCAGTAGCGTATCGCCAATCACTAACTCTTCGAAATATTTACGGAACGGATGCACCACATCGGCAATAGCTTCAGCGCCGCGCATCCACTGCTTGCTAATCGCGGTCAACATAGATGGGCTGCCTTGAATCGCAGTGCGTTGCATATAATGTTTTACTGCTCGTAAACCGCCCAGCTCTTCACCTCCCCCAGCCCGACCAGGTCCACCGTGAACCAACATAGGCAAAGGCGAGCCATGCCCCGTAGACTCCGTTGATGCCGCCTCATTCAAAATCAGCATACGACCATGTACACGCGCTGCTGCACGGATCACCGTCTGTGCCACTTGGCTATCTGCCGTAATCAATGAGCCCACTAAGCTCCCACCACCGAGCGCTGCCAATTGCACCGCTTGCTCTAACCCGTCATAGCTCATTAATGTCGCCACGGGACCAAACGCCTCGGTTTCGTGTACTGCTTGATGCACAAATGGCTCAGCACAATACAGCAATGTCGGTGGGAAAAACGCCCCTTTCTCGCTATCGCCCCCCACCACCTGCATATTAGCAAAGCTACCACCGCACAGTCGTTCACAGCCATTGGCGAGCAGATAATTGACTTTGTCCTGTACATCTTGGCGCTGTTCAAGGTTAATCAATGCCCCCATTCGAACCCCTTCGGCAGCAGGGTCACCCACCGCGACATTCGAGATGCGTTTTAGGAGGGCATTTTTCACATTTTCCAACTGAGTTTTAGGGACGATAATTCGGCGAATTGCAGTACATTTTTGCCCTGCCTTTGTCGTCATTTCATTAACCACTTCTTTGATAAACAGTGCAAATTCAGGTTGTTCAGGCTGAACGTCTGAACCTAAAATGGCACAGTTTAGTGAATCCGCTTCCATGGTAAAAGACACAGACTTTTGGTTGATTCGTGGGTGAGATTTGAGTTTCTGCCCAGTACTCGCCGACCCCGTAAAAGTCACCACATCTTCGAAATCTAAGTGGTTAAACATATCCCCAACGCCGCCACAAATTAATTGAATCGCCCCTTCAGGAACCAATCCACTCTCAAGTATCAATGCCACCATTGCTTGAGTCACTTGTGCAGAAGCTGTGGCAGGTTTGATGATGGCAGGCATCCCCGCTAACCACGTTGGCGCCAATTTTTCTAACATACCCCAGCACGGAAAGTTGAACGCATTGATGTGCAAAGCCACGCCACGGCGCGACGTTAAAATATGGCGTGCGACAAACTGCCCTTGCTTGGACAGCGGAATCATCTCATCTTCCGACCACACCGTATCATCTGGCAGTTCGCGGCTCGCCAGCCCTGCATAGGAAAATAGCGTGCCAATCCCCCCTTCAATATCCACCCAACTGTCTGATTTTGTTGCGCCTGTCTGAGCAGAGATAGCATATAACTCATCTTTATGAGCAAGTAAGTATCTGGCAACGGCTTTCAGCATCTCTCCACGCTGTTGGAATGTCAGATTCGCAAGCGCCTTCCCCCCCACGTCACGCCCATATTGTAGGCTTTGCGCTAAAGGTAATTCCTCAGTTGTCACTGCATAGAGGGCTTCATTGGTTAACGCATGAAAAATCTTACGCCCTTCCCCAGCGCCAGTTGCCCACTTCCCCATGATGTAACTTGTTAAATGTTGCATATTCCATCTCCAGAAAACGACAATAAACCATATCAATATGTTAAATATGTATCATATAAACAATCATAGATGCCAATTTAAATTTAACAAATAAAACACAAATAGACTTAATCCTAGGTATTATCAGCGGAATCAAGGAAAAATAGACCATTACATCAAGTTGATTTAATTGAATATAATTTAATTACTTGTGAGGTAACTCGCAAAAACCCTACAAACATCATTGATCTTATTGTTAACTATTCCTAGCATTAATGTTAAATAAATGTGTTCCATATTTTTTAATTAAAAATGTTTTTGTGAATCACTTTAATGGTGGATAACAATGAGCAAGCAAAATCAAATCCTCTTCGATGCCAAAATCGAAGCCGATATCGCCATCGAGCCCAAAGATTGGATGCCCGATGCATACAGACAAAACCTCATTCGCCAGATTGGACAGCACGCCCACTCGGAAGTCATTGGCATGCTACCGGAAGCCAACTGGCTCACTCGCGCGCCAACCTTGCGTCGTAAGACCGTTCTACTGGCAAAAATTCAAGATGAAGCGGGACATGGTTTATACCTCTACAGTGCCGCAGAAACCTTAGGATGCTCCCGCCAAGACATCTACCAAAAGATGCTGGATGAAAAAATGAAATACTCCTCCATTTTCAACTATCCCACCCTTAGCTGGGCTGATATCGGTGTGATTGGTTGGTTAGTTGATGGTGCAGCAATCGTCAACCAAGTGGCACTCTGCCGAGCCTCTTATGGACCTTATGCCCGTGCGATGGTGAAGATTTGCAAAGAAGAGAGTTTTCACCAACGCCAAGGTTATGAAGCTGTCATGGCACTAGCAGAAGGTACTCACGAGCAAAAAGTCATGCTGCAAGATGCAATCAACCGATTTTGGTGGCCCGTATTAATGATGTTTGGTCCCAACGATTCAGATTCCACTCATAGTGCGCAAAGCATGGCATGGAAAATCAAACGCTTTAGTAACGATGAGCTCCGCCAAAAATTTGTGGATAACACCGTGCCACAGGTGGAAGCCCTCGGCATGACCATCCCTGACCCTGATTTGCATTGGGATGACGCACTCGGTCACTACCGGTTTGGTGAGATTGACTGGGAAGAGTTCTACCAAGTGCTGAAAGGTCAAGGGATCTGTAACCAAGAACGCCTTGATGCTAAGCGCAAAGGTTGGGAAGACGGAGCATGGGTACGAGAAGGTGCGATGGCACACAGCCAAAAGCAGACAGCTATCAAATCCGCCGCCTAGCCGCTAAAAGGAAAACACCATGAATAATCAAGATTGGCCACTGTATGAAGTATTTGTACGCAGCAAACAAGGTCTCGCTCATCGTCATGTCGGTAGCCTACACGCTACAGACGATCAAATGGCGCTAGAGAATGCCCGTGATGTTTACACCCGCCGCAGTGAAGGTTGCTCCATTTGGGTCGTCAAAGCTGCCCATTTGGTCGCATCTCAACCTGATGAAAAAGATCAATTTTTTGACCCTGCGGATAACAAGGTTTACCGCCACCCGACCTTTTACACCATCCCTGATGGCATCAAAAACATGTAAGGAGCTTGAAATGACCGAAAAACAGCAGCTCCACCATTATGTTTTACGCCTCGGAGACACTCCACTGATTCTGGCACAGCGCCTGTGCGAGTGGTGTGGTCATGCACCTGAAATCGAAATTGACCTTGCGCTGTCCAACATCGGCTTAGATTTACTGGGGCAAGCGCGCAATTTCCTCAGCTATGCCGCGGAACTCAAAGGTGCTGGTAATAACGAAGATACGCTTGCCTATCTACGCGATGAACGTGAATTCAGTAACTTGCTGTTAGTTGAACAACCTAACGACGGTTTCAATGATACCCTCGTGCGCCAATTTTTTATCGATGCTTATCATGTGCCTCTGTATCGCGCACTCACCCAAAGTAGCGATCCACAGCTGGCCGCTATTGCTGAAAAATCACTCAAAGAAGCGTTGTACCACTTGCGCTTTAGCCGCGGCTGGATGATTCGTTTAGGGGATGGCACCCCATTGAGCCAACAGAAAATACAGCAATCCGTCGATCGCTTGTGGCGCTTTACGGGCGAGCTGTTTCATGCCGATGACATTGAAATCACCTTAAGTGATGCAGGTATCGCCGTCGATCCCCGTGCACTGCAAGACATTTGGCTAAATACCGTGAATGAAACCTTTGAAGCCGCCACTCTCAGCCTACCTGAGCAAGCTGCTTATCGATTAGGTGGCAAACAAGGCAGCCACACTGAGCACCTCGGTTTAATTCTCACGCAGCTGCAATTTGTCCAACGTGCCTACCCTCATAGCCAGTGGTGACAATCATGGAACAGAGAATGCAACTTCAATCTCCCGATATTCATCAGATCTGGCAGCAGCTTCAGCAGATCCCTGATCCTGAATTGCCTGCTCTGTCTATTACTGATCTTGGCATGGTTCGCCATGTGATACCCACCGAGCAAGGCTGGCAAGTCGGGTTTACCCCAACCTACTCTGGCTGCCCTGCTACCGAATTTTTAATCAATGAAATCAAAGAGGTTCTTGATAACGCAGGTTTCCAGCATGTGAATGTTGACGTGATTTTAACACCAGCATGGACCACGGACTGGATGAGTCAAGATGCGAAAAGGCGCTTACGCGAATTTGGGATTGCTCCTCCGCAAGGTGTTGCTTGTGAACACCCTGAGCATACCGACACGATTTGCTGCCCTCGTTGCAACAGCGAACAGACAGAAAAGATTAGCGAGTTCGGCTCCACCGCTTGCAAAGCACTGTATCGCTGCAATGAATGCTTAGAACCGTTTGATTACTTTAAATGTATTTAAGGGCACACTCATGACTGTCTTTCACCGTTTAAGTATTGCCGCTATTGACCGTGACACGCCAAATACCGTGGCGGTCACTTTTCATATTCCTGAACTATTGCGGGAGCAATACCGTTATCGCCCTGGTCAGCATTTAACGTTAAAAGCCGCGATTAATGGTGAGAACCTCCGCCGCTGTTATTCTATTTGCAGTGCACCTGATGAAAATGAACTCAAAATTGGTGTTAAAGCTATCTATGAAGGCCGGTTTTCTAACTTTATCAACCAACAACTGAATGTTGGCGATAGCTTAGAGGTGATGGTTCCTCAAGGGCAATTTGGGTATCAACCAGATAGCCAGCAAAATGGGGACTATTTAGCGGTTGCCGCTGGCTCTGGCATTACTCCGCTGTTATCGATTATCAAAGCCACTTTACAAACCGAGACAGACAGCCACTTTGTGCTGATTTACGGTAATCGCACTAGCCGCTCGGTCATGTTTAAAGAAGCCATAGCGGATTTAAAAAACCGCTTTGCCACCCGCTTTCAAGTGCTGTACCTATTCAGCCAAGAGCCACAAGAAAGTGCATTGCTCAGTGGGCGTATTGATGCTCAGCAGCTCACTGCATTGGGAAAATCCCTACTCAACTTTAACCAATTCAACCGCGCTTTTATTTGTGGTCCTGAATCCATGATGGATGAAGTACAAACCACGCTCGTTCACCACGGTATGGCGCAAGAACGTGTACATACCGAACGTTTTAACACCACAGGGGCAAAATTTAAGCCCAGCGTCGTCACCAGCGAAAGCCGCCAAGTTACCCTCCAGTTAGATGGACGTATCTTAAACATCGATATGGATGGGCAAGATGACAGCATCCTTGATGCCGCATTACGCCAAGGTGCCGACCTACCTTATGCCTGCAAAGGCGGTGTTTGCGCAACCTGTAAATGCAAACTGCGCTCAGGTGAGGTGGAAATGGGTGTGAATTACAGCCTCGAACCCGACCAAATTGCCGCAGGTTATATCCTCAGTTGCCAGTCATGGCCTAAGGGGGATGGTGTGGTTTTGGACTTTGATGTGTAAGGGCGCACCATGGAAAATAACTGGATTTTATCGCAACAACATCACCGCGTTTTGACACTGACGATTAATCGCCCCGATGTGCGCAATGCACTGAGTACACCGTGCCTTGAGTTACTGGTTAAACATCTTGAACATGCGCAAATCGATGACAATATCGGCGCTATCGTCATCACGGGCAACCCGCGTTTCTTTGCAGCAGGGGCTGATCTTAAAGAACTTCAGCAGCAAACCGTTGCCAGCGCTATCACGGATAAACGCCCACAAGTTTGGCGTCGCTTTGCGCAAATTACGAAGCCGATTATTTGTGCCGCCAACGGCTACGCGTTAGGCGCGGGGTTCGAATTGCTGCTTGCCAGCGACATCATTATTGCGGGGGAATCCGCACGTTTTGGTCTGCCTGAAATTACCCTTGGGCTCATCCCCGGAGCCGGCGGAACCCAGCGTCTTATCCGCGCAGTGGGTAAGTCCCTCGCCATGCAAATGGTACTGACGGGAGAAACCATTAGTGTTCAACAAGCGCAACAAGCCGGACTCATCAGCGAAGTGTGTGTGGACGCTCTCACTCTCGAACGTGCTCAAACCATCGCCAAACGCATTGCAGGGCATGCGCCTTTAGCCGTAAACGCCGCCAAAGCTGCGCTAGTGAGCGCTCAAGAATCTCACCTGACCGAAGGCTTAAAACTGGAGCGCCAATACTTTGTCAGCCTTGCGGGTACTGACGATCGCCAAGAGGGGATCGCCGCCTTTTTCGAAAAACGATCCCCGCAATTTACAGGACGCTAATCATGATAAATGACACCACTCTCACCGAAGAGATGATCCTTACCTCACTGCAAGATGGCGTATTAACGATTACGTTGAATCGCCCTGAGCGCCTCAATAGCTTTAACGACGAGATGCATCGACAATTGAGCGCAGCGATTAAAATCGCCGAACAAGACGAAAGCGTCCGTTGCTTAGTGATCACCGGAGCGGGTCGCGGTTTCTGCGCGGGGCAAGATCTTAACGATCGCAATGTCGCCGTCGGATCCGAAGCCCCTGATCTGGGCTTTTCCGTCGAAACTTACTACAACCCGCTGATCCGCCGTTTAACATCATTACCGAAACCCATTATTTGTGCTGTTAACGGTGTTGCTGCGGGTGCAGGTGCCGCCATTGCCCTTGCAGGGGATATTGTCATCGCCGCAAAAAATGCCAGTTTTATTCAATCATTCTGCCGGCTTGGGTTAGTGCCAGACTCGGGTGGAAGCTGGTTCCTGCCGCAACTTGTGGGTCGTGCTCGTGCCATGGGAATGGCAATGCTGGGAGACAAAATTAGCGCCGAACAAGCACTACAATGGGGCATGATTTGGCAAGTCACTGACCATGATCAGCTTGCTGCTACCGTCAATAATCTCGCCAAACACCTTGCAATTCAGCCAACTTATGGATTGGGGTTAATCAAGAAAGCCATTCATAGCGCAGCCACCAATACCCTCGATCAGCAACTGGATTTAGAGCGTGATTTACAGCGTTTAGGTGGTCGTAGCCACGATTACCGTGAGGGCGTAGATGCATTCTTAAACAAACGCGAACCGACGTTCCAAGGGAAATAGCCATGACGGTACCTTCAAGTTTATCCCTACAAAACGTTGCCGTTATTGGTGCAGGCACCATGGGGATTGGCATTGCGCAAGTTGCCGCAAATGCGGGTCTACACGTGCAACTTTTCGATATGAATGCTCAGGTATTGCAGCAATCTGTTACCGCACTCACAGTGCGCTTACGCAAACGGGTTGAACAAGGAAAAGCGGATGCAAAAAGCACAGAAGAAACCTTGAGTCGCCTCCATGTGGTTGACAATCTTGCTGCGCTAACATCTGCTGACTTAGTGATTGAAGCCGTGGCAGAAAAATTGTCAGTCAAGCAGGCTATCTTTAGTGAACTTGAAGGCATTTGCCGCGAAAACACTATTTTTGCAAGCAATACATCATCTTTATCGATTACCGCCATCGCCAGTGTACTTAAGCGCCCTGAGCGCATGGCTGGCTTGCATTTTTTTAACCCTGCGCCTGTGATGAAACTGGTTGAAGTGATCAGAGGGTTAGATACTGCCGAAAATGTCATTGAATGCCTAAAAAAGCTGACGCTTGCGTTTAATAAGATCCCCGTTATTTGTCGCTCAACACCGGGGTTTATTGTGAATCGTGTGGCAAGACCCTTCTATGCGGAAACATTGCGAGCGTTGGAGGAGCAAGTCGGTACACCCGCTACATTAGACAGTGTTATTCGTGATGCAGGGGGCTTTTCAATGGGACCTTTGCAACTGACTGATTTAATCGGGCATGACGTCAATTATGCGGTGACAGAATCCGTGTTTCAGGCATTTGGCTATGACCCGCGCTTTCAGACTTCCTTTGCGCAATTAGCACTGGTACAAGCGGGTTATTTAGGGCGTAAATCGGGTCGCGGGTTTTATCCTTATTCTTCCGATAATCATGATGATCATAATAAATCGTCATCTGAGATTGAAGTGGCTCCTACTGTCGTACTGTCACACCCGCTTAACGTGAAAGCCTTCGGAAATTGGCAAATATTTCCTGAACTTAAGCAACTTTTGCAGCGAAACGGGATCAGCATCGAAGAAGCTGAACAAAAAACACGCCAACCTCCATCACTGGTTGTTAATGACGTTATTATTATGTTAACAAATGGTGAACTTACATCCACACTTGCGCAAAAGCTTAAGCAACCCGTCGTGCAATTTGACTTATCCGCCAACTATATTGCGGCAACCACGATAGCTATCAGTTGCGCGACACAAAATAGCCACCAGCAAAACCAAGATGCCATTGCCTTTTTTCAATCCATTGGTAAGCGCGTCATTGTGCTGCCAGATTACCCAGCACTCTTAACCTTACGCACCGTTGCAATGCTCTGCAATGAAGCGCTGGATGTGGTGAACAAAGGGATCGCTAGCGCCCAAGATAGCGATTTGGCGATGCGCTTTGGGGTTAACTACCCAAAAGGTCCTTTAGCATGGGGAGCGCAAATTGGTTGGGCGCATATTTTGCAAACGCTTGAGCATTTAGCCCATTTCTATGGCGATGGGCGCTATCGCCCTAATCCATTACTGCGCCAGCTCGCTGCCGGTTTTCAGTCATTATCATTGGAGGCATTACCATGAATTCACTGCCTAACATCACCCTCGCTCAGCAAGTTGCTCATGCTATGTACCGTGATGACACGTGTGCTAAAGCGATGGGAATGGTGATTGAAGAAGTCGCCGATGGCTATGCGCAACTCACCATGGTAGTCACGCACAATATGCTCAACGGACATAAAACCTGCCATGGCGGACAGTTATTCAGTCTAGCGGATACGGCTTTTGCTTACGCGTGTAATAGTCAAGGTTATGCCGCCGTTGCCTCTATGTGTTCCATCGATTTTTTATGTCCCGGTTTTGAAGGGGACACCCTCACCGCTATCGCCAAAATGCAACACCAAGGCAAACGTAGCGGACTATATGAAGTGGAGATCATCAATCAAGATGGCAAACCACTTGCGCTGTTTCAAGGTCGTTCCCACCGTCTAGGTCACCGTTTAGTTGGAGAAGCATCATGAATGACGCCTACATTTGCGATGGTATTCGCACCCCGATTGGTCGCTATGGTGGCGCTTTATCTTCTTTGCGTCCCGATGACCTCTCCGCCATTACGCTCAAAGCACTGATGGTACGTAACCCACAATTGGACTGGAGCCTAACCGATGACATTATCCTCGGATGCGCCAACCAAGCGGGTGAAGATAATCGCAATGTTGCACGAATGGCAGGTTTACTTTCCGGCTTACCCATTTCTGTTTCAGGCACCACGATCAACCGTCTATGCGGTTCAGGCTTAGATGCCATCGCCCTTGCCGCACGTAGCATCAAAGCAGGTGAATCTGGCTTGATGATCGCAGGCGGTGTGGAGTCGATGAGCCGCGCCCCATTTGTCATGGGAAAACAAGACGCGGCGTTTTCTCGCCAAGCCCAAATGTTTGATACCACAATTGGCTGGCGGTTTATCAATCCGCTGATGGAGCAACAATTCTCCACCGACTCGATGCCTGAAACTGCTGAAAACGTCGCTCAGACCTACAATATCAGCCGAGAAGACCAAGATGCATTTGCGCTGCGCAGTCAGCAACGTACCGAAGTCGCGCGTCTCAACGGTGTGTTTGCCGAAGAAATTGTGCCAGTCACCGTGAAGCAGCGCAAAGCCGAGCAACAGGTTACGGAAGACGAACATCCACGCCCTGAAACCACGCCCGAGCAGCTACAAAAACTGAAAACACCCTTTCGTGAAAATGGCAGTGTCACCGCAGGTAACGCCTCTGGCGTCAATGATGGCGCAGCTGCGCTGATCATCGCCTCAGAAAATGTCGCTAAGCAGCAAGGATTAACACCACGCGCACGCGTGATAGCAACCGCAACCTGTGGTGTCGAACCGCGTTTAATGGGGATTGGTCCCCTACCTGCCACCCAAAAAGTATTGAAAATGGCAGGACTGACTATCGAACAAATGGATGTGATTGAGCTAAACGAAGCCTTTGCCGCTCAAGCACTCGCTGTTTTACGGGGTTTAGGTCTTCCTGATGATGCACCGCAGGTAAACCCTAATGGGGGCGCTATCTCCTTGGGTCATCCACTCGGTATGAGTGGGTCTCGCTTGGTGATTTCCGCCATGAATGAGCTGCACCGTAAGCAAGGTCGCTACGGGTTATGCACGATGTGCATCGGTGTGGGTCAAGGCATTGCAATGATTATTGAACGTGTCTGAATAACAAGAAAACCGCCGAGTTACCCTACACCTGCTCAGGCGGATAACAGACCTTTTGAACGGCATTTGTCACCTAAGTGCAGATAGCAATAATAATAAGGATTGGCAATTATGAGCATGACACAACATAACCGTCTTGATACAACAAAAAGTCTCGATCCAAGAGAAAATATCGACCCGATCGAGTTTGCTTCTCGCGATGAGATCGAGGCACTGCAATTCTCGCGAATGAAGTGGACACTCACTCACGCATACGAAAATGTGCCAATGTACCGCAAAAAATTCGATGCCGCGGGCGTACACCCTGACGATTTTAAACAGCTTAGTGATATCGAAAAATTTCCCTATACCACTAAGCAAGATTTACGTGAAAACTACCCATTCGACACCTTTGCTGTGCCAATGGACCAAATTACCCGCATTCACGCCTCTTCCGGGACGACGGGTCGCCCAACCGTAGTGGGTTATACCCAGCAAGATATTGATAATTGGGCAGACTTAATTGCACGTAGCCTACGATCTGCTGGCGCTACCCGAGGTGACAAAGTCCACGTTGCTTATGGCTATGGATTATTCACAGGCGGATTAGGGGCGCACTATGGCGCAGAACGCCTTGGTGCGGCGGTTATTCCGATGTCTGGCGGTCAAACCGAGAAACAAGCACAATTAATTGTCGATTTTAAACCTGACATCATCATGGTTACCCCATCTTACTGCCTCAGTATCATTGATGAACTTGAGAAAATCATGGGTGGAGATGCTAGTAAGTGCTCACTAAGGATCGGGGTCTTTGGTGCGGAACCTTGGACCGAATCACTGAGAGCCGAAATTGAAACGCGCTTAGGAATCAAAGCGTTAGATATTTATGGTTTATCTGAAGTCATGGGACCTGGCGTTGCCATGGAATGCGCAGACTCAAGTGAAAGCGGTCCTACCATCTGGGAAGACCATTTTTACCCTGAAATTATCTGCCCTAATACCCTAAAAACCCTCGGTGATGGAGAGCATGGTGAGTTAGTGTTCACTACCCTGACAAAAGAAGCCATGCCAGTGATCCGCTACCGAACCCGCGACCTTACCCACCTAAAAGCAGGAGAAAATCGCCAGATGCGCAGCATCGGTAAAATCACAGGTCGCTCCGATGACATGATGATTATCCGGGGCGTTAACGTATTCCCTTCACAAATTGAAGAGCAAATCATGCAATTCAAAGAGTTATCACCACACTACCAATTGGAAATAGGTCGCAAAGGCAATATGGATAACCTCTCTGTTCGCGTCGAGTTAAAACACCCTGATCAACTCACATTCGACGAACGTTGTAATATCTGCCATAACCTCAAACACCGCATCAAATCCATGGTAGGGATCAGTACCCGTGTCAGTATCGTCAATTGTGGTGATATTCCCCGCTCGCAGGGCAAAGCTCAACGAGTGATTGATACACGAATTGCCATTTAATTTTAAAGGATTAGGCATATTCATCAAGAATGCGCCTAATCCCTGGTTTCCCTACTGTACTCACACTCTTTAGCGTGAAAACAAGACAACCCTCTCGTTTTTGTCTAAGATTTGCAAAGTATCTGATACATAAATTTTAGGGATAAGCCCATAATGGAAACCAAACTCACCCAGTTTATACAGCATGCTATCGGCAACCAATCGATCAGCGGAACCTCGCTGATCAGCTCTTTATATGGTGACGCCCTACACCATCGGGGTGGCGAAGTCTGGCTCGGCAGCTTAACCAAATTGCTTGAACCTATGGGTTTTTCTGACCGCTTTGTTCGTACTTCGGTCTTCCGTTTGCAAAAGGAAGGCTGGCTAGATGTTGAAAAAATGGGACGTCGCAGCTACTACCGCATATCAGAGCGTGGGCAAAACCGCTTCCGTCGAGCTGAGAACAAAATCTACCTCAGCGAACAACCTGAGTGGGATGGAAAATGGGATTTACTGTTGTTGGATAGTGCCGATAAAGACGAAAAAATCCGTCTTAAAAAAGAATTTAGCTGGTTAGGCTTTGGGCAATTTAACAGTGGATTAATGGCTGCACCGAGTCGAACACAAAGCGATATTCCTGCCTTATTGGGAGAACTGAACGCCGCTGAACACGTGATTTACTTCCGAGCAGATTATCCGTTTAACCGCTCAGAAAAGAACTTAAAAGGGTTGGTTTTTAATGCGTGGTCACTCCCCGATATTTCAGAGCATTATCACCAATTTATCGACTTGTTCCGCCCAGTGGCACTCTTGCTAAAAGAGCATGCTGAACACGTTATTTCCCCAGAATTATGTTTCCAACTACGCTTATTACTGATCCATTTTTATCGACGCGTCGTATTGAAAGACCCATTGCTCCCAGATGAGTTACTACCAACTCAGTGGGAAGGGCACATTGCGCGCCACTTATGTACCAATATCTACCAACGTATCGACCAAGGTGCTACTCAATACGTCACCGAGATGTGTGAAACCACCGTGGGCGAGCTGCCACAACCGTCTAGCGCCTATTACCGCCGTTTTGGCGGTATTATTCGGGATCTGGTCGCCGCATAATCACTTTGCTAGAGGAGCCACAATGCCATTTTATCAAATTGATGGAATTACCCCTGTTGTCAGTCCAGAAAGCTTTGTCCATCCCACCGCTGTAATCATCGGTGATGTGATCATTGGTAAACGAGTTTATATTGGACCCAATGCCAGTCTGCGTGGGGATTTTGGACGCTTGATCATTAAAGATGGAGCGAATGTGCAGGATAACTGTGTGATGCATGGTTTTCCGCAATTCGATACCATCATCGAAGAAGATGGGCACATTGGTCACGGTGCTATTTTGCATGGCTGCCATATCAAACGTAATGCGCTCGTCGGCATGAACAGTGTCATCATGGATGGTGCAGTTGTTGGCGAAAATTCGATTGTTGGGGCTTGCGCATTTATCAAAGCCGATGCGCAATTTCCTGATAACAGTTTAATTGTGGGTACACCAGCCAAAGTGCTGCGCAATCTTTCAGAGCAAGAAATTGAATGGAAAAGTAAAGGCACACTGGATTACCAAGCGTTAGTTACCCGCTGCCTAAATACTTTCCAAGAAGTGACACCACTTGCGGAAGAAGAGCCGAACCGTCCAAAACTGGTATTTGACGATATCATTCCAAAATCCAGATTGTAAAACTATTCCGTAAAAGATAGGGCGCGTGCCAACAACTCGCGCGCCCTATCCTGTTAGTATTTATTCGCTTTGCTGCCAAAAGGCGGCTTAGCAAACCACACCGTCACAATCAGTGCGATAAACACCCAGCCACATAGCCAAAAAATTTCGTTCGCGGCAATAATCAGCCCTTGGCTGGTGATCTGCTGGGCAATAAAACCAGATGTTTGCTCCGTCGTCATACCATGAGCCGCCATGCTTTGGTACATATCAAGAGACTCTGGATTATAATCAGTAATAAATTCAGTTAATTGGCTATGATGTACGGATTCTCGATCGCTCCACATTGTGGTGGTAATTGATGTGCCGATAGAGCCTGCCAAGGTACGGAAAAAGTTTGCCAAACTGGACGCCGATGCTAATTTTTCTGGAGGCAGCCCTGACAAGGTCAACGTGGTGAGCGGCATAAAGAAACAGGCGACTGCCATGCCCTGCACTAATTGCGGCCATACGACTGCGGTAAAATCCATGGCGGGTTCAAAGGTGTACGCTCGCCAGAAGAAACAAATGGCATAGAACACAAAACTGAAGGTAACTATCCACCGAATGTCTAAAAAGTCAGATAGTTTTGCCACAGGCGCCGAGAATAAAACAGGTAAAAGACCAATTGGAGCCAGTGCTAACCCAGCCCACGTCGCTGTATAGCCATACACTTCCTGCAATAACTGAGGTAATAAGACAATCGCCCCAAAATACGCCATATACGCCAAACTGACTGAAATCGTGCCGATAGTAAAATTACGAGATTTAAACAGTGCTAATTCAACAATCGGGTTCTTGTCCGTTAGCTCCCAAATGACTAAGAAAATTAAGGCAATCGCAGAAATTACCGCCAAAATGATAATTTCATTGGATGCTAACCAACCCAGCTCTTTTCCTTTATCCAGAAGCACTTGCAAACAACCTACACCAACGGATAACAGTGCCAAACCAATCACATTAAATGGCACTTTGATCACCTTGGACTCCATTCCTTTAAGAACGATCGCACCCACAATGATCACGAAGATCCCTAGCGGGATATTCATAAAGAAGATCCAACTCCAATGGAAATTATCACTAATATATCCACCGAAAATAGGACCAAAAACAGGCGCTAAGATAATCGTCATCGACCAAAATGCCAGTGCCATATTTTGCATTTTAGGTGGGTAGCAGCGCATGATTAAGCTCTGCGAGAGTGGAATAACCGGTCCCGCCACCGCGCCCTGTAAGACGCGATATAAAATCAGCATACCAAGGCTGTCAGAGAAACCACACAGCAAAGAAAAGAGCGTGAACAGTGCCGTCGCCCATAGGAAGACTCTTATCTCACCAAACCGTTTAGCAAGAAAACCCGAAATCGCGATAGAAATCGCATTCGACACCCCAAATGAGGTGATCACCCAGGTTCCTTGAGAGACCGACACTCCCAAGTTTCCTGCAATGGTTGGAATGGCGACGTTTGCAATCGTCGAATCGAGCACTTGCATAAATGTCGCCAGAGATAGGGCAATCGTCGCCCAGACTAATTTGGCGCCTTTTAGCGGTTGAATATCGGCCATGGGGCTAATCCGCGTTATCGCTAATAATGGTGTTGATGACTTGGTCTACGTCATTCAACTTCAGTACAAGCACATCGCTTTCAAACGCTGGCGTGGTACGTTGAACTTCTGACAACACAGGACCATTTTGGTCTTTAATATCAATGGTCACGTTCATTGATAAGCCAATACGTAGTGGGTACTTCGCCACTTGCTCAGGGTCAAGTTCGACACGCACGGGCAAACGTTGCACCACTTTAATCCAGTTTCCTGTCGCATTTTGCGCTGGTAGCAATGAAAACGCACTTCCCGTTCCCATATCCAACCCGACCACCGTACCTTTATAGCTCACATTGCTACCATAAAAATCACTGTTGATGGTAACAGGCTGACCGATACGCACATTTTCGAGCTGGGTCTCTTTAAAGTTGGCATCGACCCACACTGGCTGAACAGGCACAATTGCCATTAACGAACTTTGCGAACTAACTTGTGAACCCACCTGTACATTGCGGCGAGAAACATATCCCGTCATGGGGCTTTTTATTTCTGTCCGCTGCAAGTTGATCCATGCGCTACGCACACTGTCTGCGGCTTGTTGTACTGCTGGCTGATTTTTCAATGCGGTGTTACGCAACAACGCGCGGTTTGCATTATATTGTTGAATTGAAATATCCAATGCGGCTTGCGCCAATTGCACCGCTTCTTGCGAATGCTGCAAATCTTCTTTTGAAATGGTACCACTGCGCCCTAATGCAGCACGGCGTTGATAATCTTTTTGCGCTTGCGCAAGCGAGACACGATTTTGTTGGATCTGGGCTTGGTATTGGTCGCCATTAATATACAGCTCCTTGGTTTTGCGCACCGTTGAAGCTAAGTCATGTTTCGCCTGCTCATATGCCAGTTGTGCATTGGTTTTATCCAACACCACCAACACATCACCCGCTTTTACCAAATCGGTATTTTCAAAGTTTACCTGTGTGACATTTCCCGTGGTTTGCGCAACGATAGGAATTTGTAAGCCCGACACATAAGCATCGTCGGTATATTCTTGGAAACGCAGTACCAAGAACCAATAGACACCATAAGCAACAAATAATAGAACGATGATAATCGTAGCAATGATCATCCATAGCGTTCTTTTATTTTCTTTATTCGTTTTCTGATGCTCTTCAATTGAATTTGTCGGTTGTTCCATAATAACTCTCAAGGAAAATAAACTTAATTTTAGCAATAATCCTATCTTTACGAAGTCACCGTAATAATGCAATAGCCAACGGTTTTATATTAACTAAATATCGATTTTAATTTTTAATTTCTGTTTTAAATCAATCTTTAATTGATTCTTTAATTCGAAAAATCAATGCCAGTCAAAAAAAGAAGTAATTATTAAATCATTATTGGAGCAATACTCTAAATAAGATAATCAATGTTGATTAAATAATTGCTGATATTTGTCCATGACATGAACGATTGATAGCGCATCACTTTTATAACTCTATTTTCGCCCCTTCGCACCGCGTTTCACCACCATCCCTTCGTGCACAAAAATGTTAACCGCGATCAAACTTTGCCCAAAAATTAGCACGCTAATTATTTATTTTCGATCCATATCGGTGATAGTATTCGCAAGCATTATGATTATCATTATCATTTGGTTTCGCTAGGGAAAAATATGAAAAAGCACTATCACTACTCTTTACTTGCTGCTGGTGTTTGCGCAGCAATTGCTTCATTTAGCGCCACAGCAGAAGAAAATTCAGACAAAATGATTGTCACGGCATCGGGTTATTCCCAGCAATTGCGTGATGCCCCTGCCAGTGTGACCGTCATTACCGCCGAACAGTTACAAAACAAACCCGTCCGCGACTTAGCCGATGCAGTCAAGGATGTGGAAGGCGTGAGTGTGGTCGGCAGCGCCAACAAACAAGACATTAATATTCGCGGATTATCCGGTGAATACACCCTGATTCTGGTGGATGGTCGCCGCCAAAATAGCCGCGAATCTCGCCCAAATGGGAGCGGTGGTTTTGAAGCGGGCTTTATGCCACCAGTTGAAGCTATCGAGCGTATCGAAGTGATCCGTGGACCTATGTCCTCACTGTATGGATCTGATGCCATGGGTGGCGTCATTAATATCATCACCAAAAAAGTGACGAATGAGTGGCACGGCAGTGTCACTACAGGGGCAATTATTCAGGAAAACAGCGAAAGCGGTGATTCCATGGATGGTAACTTCTATCTTTCTGGTCCGCTGATTAAAGATAAATTAGGTCTACAACTGTATGGCGGTGGCGATTACCGCAAAGAAGATAAAATTCCGGATGGTCATGATAAGAAAGATAATAAAAGCCTGACGGCAAAATTAACTTTCACGCCAATGGAAAACCAAACCTTCTTATTTGAAGCGGGTAGAACAACCCAAGAACGCTATGCTGAACCCGGTAAATCCCTCGCTGAATACTCCATGTTTAATGGTGTAAAACGCGATAATACCAAATCAGAAACTCACAATAACCGTAATCATATGGCGCTGACGTACAAAGGCGACTGGGATGTGATTCAAACAGAAGTGAGTGTGTACCAAGAACAGACCAAACGCAAAACGAAAGCAGAAACCAAAGACGCGAAAACAGGGTTGTATAATTACGCTTATGAGGCTCGCGTACCTGAAATCACGAATACCGTCGTGGATGGTAAAGTAGTCGCTTTCCTACCAGACAATATTTTGACGGCAGGTACCCAATACCAGCATGCGAAGCTGAAAGATACCTCAGCGACAGGCGCAAAAACCACTGAAAATGTCTCTCTGACTGCAGATCAGTACGCACTGTTTTTAGAAGATGAGTTTACTGCCACTGAAAATCTGATTTTAACCGGTGGTATCCGTTTAGATCATCATGAATTCTATGGTGACCACTGGAACCCACGCGGTTATGCCATTTACCATCTAACTGATGAAATCACCATCAAGGGTGGGGTATCTCAAGCCTTCCGCGCACCCACTCTGCGTGAAATTAGTCCGAACTACAAAACATCGACAGAAAAAGGCAAAGGAATCATTTACGGTAACGACAATCTGAAACCGGAAAAAAGCTTCAACCAAGAAATTGGTATCGCCTATGACCATGAATCTGGTTTCAATGCGAGCGTCATGTTCTTCAATACCGATTTCAAAAATAAACTCACCAGCTACTACACTGGCGACAAAGACCCTGTAACAGGTTTAAACCTGTATACCTATGACAACGTGGGTGAAGCGAATATTAAAGGGGTTGAAGTGGCAGCAGGCATCCCATTTGCCGAAGATTGGAACCTGAGCTTGAACTACACCTACACCGATTCCGAACGTAAAAGTAATGATGAAAAGCTAACGAGTGGAGAATCACTCAAAGGCTATCCATTGGATAAAACGCCAAAACACTTAGCCAATGCCAAACTGGATTGGCAATATAGTCCTGATCTCAACCTGTACACTCGTGCGCATTACGAAGGTGAACAAGTTTGGGCAGCACAACGTAATGGCTCTTCCGTTCCTCGTTATCGTAAAGGCTACACCACGATGGACGTAGGCGCGACGTATCAGCTGCTGAAAAATACCAAGCTGAACTTTGCTGTCTTAAACATCGCTAACGAGAAAGGCTCTAAAATTGATGCCGAAAATGGTGGAAACTGGGATGTTGAAGACGGTCGCCGTTACTGGGCGAATGTCAACGTGACATTCTAATCCCTGAGAGCGGGTATGACGCAAACAGCCGATTACCCGCCGATTCTTTTTCGTTCGATGGCAATCCCAATGATAAAAAAACTGTTTATGGCGAGCCTATTGATGTGTATCGCAAACAATACTTGGGCACGTCCCAGCCCCAATATTCCCGAATTTGATGCGCGCGTGGCTGAGGTTTATACCGTACAGCACCATGATATGCGCAATGGTCAGCGTGAATTGCGTATCTATAGTGCCGTTCCTAAAGACGTTTCAGGAAAACGTCCTGTGCTCTTTATGCTTGATGGTAATGGGCTCTACCCATTAGCGGTAAACCAAGCGGCTCAACAATTTGCCCGCGATAAATTGCCGATTATTATTGGTATTGGCTACCCCAACCCTGAAGCGTTCCCGAAAAAAGAACGGACATACGACTACACGCCAAAAGTCGCTGGAGAAGCCTTTCAAGATGGTGGTGGTGCAGAATCGCTTTATCAGTTTCTCACCTTCACTGTTCGCCCATGGGCTGAACAACAGTTTCCGATTGATACCCAACGAGAAACCCTATTTGGACACTCATTTGGCGGTCTCTTTACGTTAATGGTTTACCAAAATCACCCAACCGATTTTCAGCATTTTGTTTCTGCTAGCCCATCATTATGGTGGGGAGAGGGAGAAATGGTGGATTTGGACAAATTGACGCGTTCATCAACAGCATCACCCATTGCCATCACGCTTGGAGAGCTAGAAGAAACACCGGATTTAAGCCGTTTAACCGATGAACAAAAACAGAATTATCAAACCCGTAAAAGTTGGATTTCCCCTCGGGAAGTGTGTGAGGCAATCAGCAGCCATCAGCGATCTTGCGAGTTTACTTTATTTGCCGGAAAAGCCCATGGCAGCGTCATTCCCGATGCCATCCATAAAGCTTTAGACCTTACAGTGGCTCAACCATAAAAAATAGGTTTCCTGCATGATGTGCAAGAAACCTATTGGCAATATAAAAAACCATCTCAAGCGGTGGCGTTAATAAGATAATCAACAATATCTTGTAAACGCCGCCATTTCATCCACACTTCATCCCGTAATGGCTGCTCAGTATACTCTTCGATAGCGGCTATCAATTCCAATAGCTCTAAAGAATCGATATGTACATCGCGAATGAGCTCATCGTCCATTGAGTACGTTTGGTTAATACCGGAATATTCACGTATCTTCTTGAGATGAGTTTCTAACCAGTGCTGTGCTGTGTCCTGCGTTGTCATTGCGTTACCTTACGAGAAGTGTTTTCCATTGTCGTCATACTTCTCTTTGGCGACTTGGTCACGGGTTAGCGCCCCCATTTCCGTTAAAGTCACAGGTTTGCTGGTTTTTGCGTCCGCTAATTGCCATGTTTTTTTACGCTGTCCAGTGAGCTCATCTGTCACTTCAACAGCTTCAAATCGATTAGCAAACACCGTATTTTGAGTCAAACTGTCTGTCTCTGTTGTCTGTTGATAGCGCTCTTGCGCCGATTGATCTCGTGTTAATGCCCCACGCTCGCTTAACATCACTGAGCTTGTCCCTGCATTTTCTGAAAGCCAAGAACTCCGTGTATTTCCTGTCACAGAGTCCACCGCTAAAACGCGTGAATATTTATTGGGTGATACCTCTGTGTGAAGTTTTTCAGCCATCAACACAGGCTGGCTTGTGAGCTCATTTTCATCCACTAGCTTCCAAGAACTACGCGTATTTCCCGTTACAGGATCGATATCTAATACTTTCGTATACCGATTCGCAAAAGATCCGATTGGCAGCTTTTCGGTCTCGACAGGCTGGCGGCTCAAGGTCGCTTTTTCATCAATCCTTGGTTGCTCAATTTTAGGCTCATCAACCGTTCGTTGTGGATAATCAACTGTAGGAATTTCGGGTTGTTTTGCGGTATAACCTGATTTTTCTACTCCCGTTGGTGGCATTAACTTCACGTTCATCACAGATTTAAGTGACGTAGGTAATAACGGTGTTTCCTCTTTATTATCATTGTTCGACTGAACAGAATTGATGTGGGTGTTTTCTGCCGGTGATGTATAGTAATTGTTTGTAATATAAGTATTATACATGTTTTCATTATGGCTAGTATTACTTGGCAATAATGGTGCAGTCGGCGTTAATAGCTCGGGTGAGGATGGTGCAAAACGCGGTTTAACTCCATCAACCTCATCATCGGTAACCGGCGTTTTTTCCGGAGACAAAGCAGGTGAGGAAGCTAAGTCCATGTGAACAGTCAACGGTCGGATTATTTCAATTTTCTCTTCTAACGCTAAAAACAAGTTATGAATTTGACACGCTTTATCTACAAACGATTTACGTGTATGTTTCTGATACTCTTGAATAGCAGCATTCGCCCTCATATCACAGCCATGGCTGAGGGAGCTCACTAGAAAATCGCTGACAGGATGGAGAGCAACCTCATCCTTGCTAAAATAATGACCAAGCGTTTCCTTAATTGCGGGGTCGACATACCTTTGTTGGTAACGCTGCCCCAATATTTGCAACTGATCTTTTCCTAACGTCGAAATAGCAGATTCAATTAACTTATCAAACAGTTTTTCTTCATGGCTTAATAAATGTTTTGCTTGCGTATTTTTTTCACCCATTTTATTCAATTTCTGAATCAAATTAGCCGCTGCATCCAGCAAGCCAGTTTCTTGGCTCAATTCTTCGGGTTTTAAAAGTGCTAAGATAATTAAATGATTCTCTGGTCGATAATTAATTTCTTGCTGGGCTAAATTTCCACTCGCCCCTGCGCATAATACAGAGTTAATCATCTCTTTCGTAATCTCAGGATGAGACTGCGTTAATATCTGATGAATATCTTCAGATTGCTGAATATGATTACGCTGATGTAATGTATTACGATTTCCAGAGATGGAAATTTGATTATTTATTTCTTGATTCACAGGTGAAATACTTTCGCTACCAGCAGAGTGTACCGATGCAATTTGTGAGGCAATTGAATCAGTTTTGGTCGTCTGCATGGGCGTTAATTGCGCATTTGAAAAACGCCGATTTTCAGCTACAGGGCTTCCATTAATAGGCATAACAACTCCTCATAATTACTTATGATAAAATTTATAATTTTTATTCGCTTAAATCAGATATTGATTAGGCTCATATTGTTTTGATTTAAGTCTTTTATTAATTGAATTAATAACTGAACTAACGTTTCGAAATGGCTATTATCTTGACGGAATGTTTCTAATAATCGCGATACACTGCTATTCACTGTATTTTTCTGTGCATCCATCGCTGTTTGTAAGCTTTGGAATGATTGAGACACCATATCGCTTCCGTCCCAGTCAACCGGTGCATTTCTGATACTTAAGTAAATTTCCCTGATTGCTTTGAAGTCTGGATAAACATGTATTTCTTTTCCAATTTTTTTAACCACAAAACCTTGCCCAGATAATTTTTTATTCCAAAAATTAAATTCAGTATCGATGTCTGAACCAGCTTTAATTGTATATAACTGTGGGGTTCTCTTTCCATATTCGCTGGAATCTAGAGTACTAAGATACTCCCTCATACTACCTTTACTGCTGGTATTGTTATCCGTTGTATTTTTCTTGCCGAGATCTTGCCCCCACATTTCACAATATTCAGCTAATAATTCACTTTCAGAATATGAAGATGTCTCGTAAAAAGAGTAATAGTCACCATATGACATCCCTGAATATTTTGATACGACTTTGTCAAAATCCATCAGAAACGCTTTGGGTTTGAATTTTATTTTTCCGTCACTACCAGAGCTAATATTCGCGCTCAACTTACTTAATGCAGTATTGATGTCTTGCATATATTGTGTCGAGGCTTTAACTATTTCACCGTATTTTTTCTGATAATCTTCGTGAATTTCGCCAATTAAATCTTTCGTTGCCGCAATATGACTTCGACCATCCTCAAAAGGTTGGGAAGCTCGCTTATACCCATCAGATGAGTATTTCATCGCCATCATTACTGAGCGGTATTGCTCTTTAATTTTATCAAGATTATCCGAAATAGACTCTTCACGAAATGGAACATCAGTGGCTGGCGCCCCCAATTGTAATGCGAGCTGAGCACCTTTTTGATAAACATCTAAAGATGAATCCAATGCCAAACTTTCCCCCATAATGGGCGAATGATTCTGAACATTTGTGCTTTCTGTTACTGGCACTTTTACTGAAACAACCTGATTTGAATGTACATATGGGGTAATATTCATCGCAAATTAGCCTTTCACCACACTTTGGAAGGTGCGTAATTGGCTCTCACGGATTTCACGCAAAGATTCCATCATCTGTTTCACATAATCTTTGAGCTGATCAATCAGCTTATCTTTGTCCCCAACGATCATTCTTGCCGTGTCCGCGACAGATTGCTGCGTCATTTTGTTCGCTTCTTCTGATTTTACATTCACCTGATTCGCTGACGTCACCATTTGACCTGCATTATCTGACATGCGGGAACCTTGTTCAGCAATTCCTATCTGAGTACGCGTTTTATTCATAATGCGCTCATGCTCATCGCGCTCTGCTAATCCTAATTTATTGGTGCGCTGAGCCGCTTCAGCACCACGCTGATTTGCCAACGCTTGCTGTGCAGGCGTTGCTTGGTCGGCCAACTCCACTTTTACGCCGTTTTTAGTCTTTAACTCAAGTGAATGATTTTTCGGGGATGACAGTGAATTCGTATTAAGTTCATTTAAACGATCCGCCGCCGAGCCATTTTGGTTGGCTTTGACTAAATTGTTTTTAATTGACTGAGTCTGTTTATGCAGTCCTCGCGCTTGAAAAGCCGTTCCTGCCGCGGTAATCGCTAAAGAGGTGAAAAAGCCCGTCAGCGCGCCATTGAACATCTCCTTACCTTCTTTAATCGTCGAGTCTGCAGCTACTTCAATCATCTTAGCGTTCAGCATCAAGAACTCTGCACTAATTCTACGCTCTGAAATGTTCAGCTCAGCAACCACTTTACGAACAATCTTAAGTAATTCCAGCATGATATCACTGCTGATAATACCAACAAATTGCTGTTCTTTTGCCCCTTCTACTGATTTAGCTGATTTCTTATCAGTCTCAATCATGCCTGAATTTTGTGGCACTCTATCAAAGAAGCTACTGCCTATCATGACTTGAATGGCAAGAGCAATTTGTTTGTAATCACCTTCATCAAGTTGCTGATTATTTGATAACACTTGATTAAGTGTTTTACTTTCTGCCGCAAAGACTTTCTCTACAGCTTGTTGCGTTTGTTCCGGTGTTACTCGAATAAAACCATATAAGTCATTTAATAGCGTATTTTTTTCCACAGACCCCAATTCGGATAATGCAACTTGCATTTGCGTTGCAGACATCATGGATGTAGGAACAGATAATGCAGGCTTTTCAATAGAATTTTCAGCGAAATTAGCGGAAATATCATGTAATTTAACGTCCTGACGTACTCCATTTGTTGTAGAAGAAGGCGTTTTAGATATCAGCGCAAACTCACTGCCATTCGGTTGAATCTGTGCAGGTAAATTTAATGATTGAGTGATAGTCGTCATATAAAAATTCTCCAAAATTTAAGCGAAGCGCGCCGTTTTCAGCATATCGACTTTATTGTTATTTGATTGATGAAGTGAAGTCATCATGCCATTGAACATGTCATCCAACTGGTGATAACTTTTTGACAAGGATTTGATTAACTCCTCAAGTAATGCCGTTAGGGCTTGAATAGTCTCATCATTCAACATCATGCCCGCCAACATCTCTTTCATATCACGCATCTGAGCTGTAGCTTCTAGGCGTAAGCCTCCGGAAGTTGCCGCATTTGCAACAGAAAGACCCGCGCCAGTTCCTTTCATCCCGACTTCTAAACGTGCCATTCTTACGCTTTGCGCTTTTCCTGAAAAAGCCGCTTTTTCTACTGTCTTACCAATGTCTTTGACATCATCAAGCTTGTCAGCAACCTTAGCGACTTTGGCAGAATCACCAACCTTCACCATTTGCCCACCCAAAGACACATAATCAGAGGATTTAGCGACATTTTGAACATCGTCGAATTTATCAGCTAATTTAGAGAATTTGGTCAGTTTCACCATTTCATCACTACTATCTGCCACAGAATGACCCACTTTTGAGCCTTTCGTTGCTATATTCCCCAATGCATTTGTTAAACTTTTTGGCATCGCTTTAATCGCGCTTTTCAACAATGCCCCAGCATTTTTTACAAGAATTTTCGCGACGTTTTTAACGGTATTGGCGATATTTTTGACAAAAGAGGACATAGAAAGCAAAGAGATAGCTAAAAAAGCAACAGCGGCTAGTACCATCCCCACGATGCTACCAATTTTCTTCGCTTCTGCTTCCGGCACACCAAAAGTGATCAACATGTCAGTGACTGCGTTAGAGATTTCAGTTGCTAACATTTGCATCAAGCTTCCCTGACCGGTCTCTTCCAGTACAATGTCGGCAATAGACATCGCAATACCAATCGCTGCAACCGCAAGCGTCAGAGGCGCAGCAGCACCGAATGTTGCTACCGTCGCGATTACCGATACCGCAAGCATCACATAACTAAAAATTTTACTGGCACAAGAGGCAGCCTTGTTAGCATCTGCCGCTTTACGCTCAGCCTCTGCTGCTTCTTTCGCCTTTTTATCTGAATCTTTACGAGAGGCTTCATTGATTTTCATCATCACCTCTTCTTGCTCTTTCATATTGCGAAGCGAATCTTCATTCATCGCTTTTTTTAATTGAGCCGTTAACATCGTCAAGAGCGATAATGTGTTTTCCCACTTATCACCTTCAACTTCGAGAGAGCGAGGGGCAGAATCAATAAATTGATTAAGTTTTTGACGATCAGCATCTGCGGCCGCTGTAATATCAGAAGCTTGATCTAGTAATGTCTCTAATGAGGTTTGTAGCTGATTCACTTCCAACTGCAATGCATCACCTTGATGAATCAGAGTATTTTCACCTGCAACTAACTCATGCTGTTGCTGAGTTAACACATCTATTTGCATCGCTAAATGGGTAATATTCGCTTCTAACGTGGCAACTTGCTGATGTACAGCTTCTGTGTGAGGTTTTGGTTGTGCATCAACTTGAGCCAACAACATTTTTTCAGTTGATAGTTGCTTTTCTAAATGCGTCAATTGCCCATGATTAGCCTGTAATTTTATTTTTTGATTCTGGTGCTGGGCTGCAACTGTCGATAATTGGGATTTCGCCGAGGATAAATTATCTTTACTGATATTCACTTGATGAGTGAATTCACTTAATTGTTTCGTCGAAGAGGAAAACGTATCAAGTAACGTCTTCCCTTGTTCACGCAAAGCTTCGGTCTCAAAATTAAGAAACTGAATACGATTACTCAATTCATTCAAGTTACCTTCATGCAACAATTGACGTAATGATGCAAAAGATTCAATCAGTAATGCATTACCATTAAAGCCTTTCATTTGTGCAGTTTCTGGTGATGATTTCATTGCCATCATTTTGGGTTTTAACAACTTTGGAAGGCTTTCACTGCGTTGATTCTTTAGTTGTTCATTAGATGCTAGCTCACCACATGCCGCTTCTAATGCCAGCACGGCTTTAACACTTTCATCCGCCAAGCCAAGGGGGTTTGCCCCCTGTAAAAACTTGTGAATATTATTAATTCGCTCGCTGATCGATGCACTAGAAGCATTTGACGTTACAACTTGGCTCATGTTGTTTCCTTTATTCAGTATTTGAGTCTGCAGAAGCAGGCTCAACTTGCTCAAGGTTTTTCTTTAAGGCTGTTAAATACGCTTCCGATTTTTTCTGTAAATCGATATCGGTGCTATTTTCAACCACACTTTCAAAACAATGGATGGCAGCACTGCTTTTTTTCAGCATCAAATTACATTGCCCTGCATGGAACAAGGGACGGTAATCATTTTTCGCCAATACAAATGCAAGCGCGTATAATTCTGTTGCTTTCTCATAACGTTTCGTTAGTTGGTATACGGCGGCCAGACCCATCACGTAGTCTGTATTGTAGAAATCGTAAATACTTAAGAATCGAAAGAATGTTTCCACTTCATCTAATTTTCCTTGCTGATAAAATTCATAGGCATAAGCATAAATACCATCCATAGTTGCCTGTGGAATACCATGAATATCTTTATATGTTGCACCATCCATAAGCGCTGTTGTAATTCCGTCTAGTAATGTTTCCATTTCAATTTGTGTATTTTCTGTTTCAGTATGATTCATATTTTCACCTCGTTTATCATGCGTGACATATGATGCAGACCGCTACCTTGCATCATAATTAATCAAATCATTCATTTCTTATAAAAAACGATTTAATATGCAAATAATTAATTTACAGTGTAATAATTCTATGAATGAGAGTGGGATGGAATAAGCTTTTCCAATACTTCATCCACATCAATTCCTAATTTTTCTAATTCAATACGGATTAACCACGTCACTATTTGCATTACGTCCTGTAATCCTTGTTCATCAATAAAACTATCCTTTTTATAATTCCGCCATATTTGGCGGGCTAATATAATATCTCTCACTACAGGTATATTTTGTTCTTCCGCATATTTAATTACTGCTTTCGCTTGTAACCCCCGAGTCTTAAACATTAAGAACGGTAATGGTGAAATATTCGCATCGTAATAAATCAACATGGCAATATGTGTCGGATTCGCCATCACAAATGTTGAATTTTGAATACTTGACTTAACTTCTTCTGACAAAATTTCTTGGTGCAAACCTTTGCGAGCACTTTTAAGATGCGGATCCCCTTCATTATCCTTATGCTCTTTCTTGACCTCTTGTTTTTCCATTTTTAGGTTTTTAATAAACAAGAAAAATTCAGCTATCGCATCCACTAATACAATAATGACAGCAACAGCCAAAAAAACAAAAACAAATATAATACAAAGGGTTACCCATTGCGTTGTCATACCATTAATTGTCGTTCGATATAACATAAAAATTTCGTGTCGCCATACAATAAAAAACGTTGTAGCTGAGACACTAAATACCAATAAATACAGAATGGCTTTAATTAATTCCTTTAAAGAATTCAATGAGAATATTTTTTTAAATCCCGCGATTGGGTTTAACTTTGTAAAATCTAACTTTACTGCTTCCGTTGCCAATCTAAATCGACTTTGTAATAAAGAAATAATGGTACCAGACAAAAAACAAGCGATTAAAATCGGTAAAACAATGCTCATAAATATTTTTAAAAATTGCCACAGCAAGTCATCAATATAAATATCATTGGGGTTTAATAATATCTTCTTCATTAAACCGCCAAGGTTATACAAGCTGGACATACCATCAACAACAAATGCACCAGTGACTAATACAATTGCTGCAATCGAGTCTTTACTTTTATAACTTTGTCCTTTTTTAGCGGAATCTTTTATTTTTTTGTCGGTAGGCTTTTCTGTTTTTTCAGCCATGCAAACCCCTACCTTAATTAAGGAGAAAGAAATATTTCATGTAACGGTGATAACGAAATCATATTAACCAAGATATCTGGAACTTCATTTTGAAAATAAAGTAAAAATACAATAAACGCGATAATCGATTTAATCGCTAGCGATAATGAAAACGCATTCAATTGTGGACAAAATCGAGAATATAATCCCAATGCAACTTCAGAAATAAATAGAGTGACAATAATGGGTGCTGTTAAAATCACACCGTTAACAATCGCTTTATTTAACCACTCACCTAAAGGCAAACTCTTGAATGACGTAAATCCATGGGCAAATGGCAATAGCTGGTAACTTTGAGCAAATACATTTGCCAGTTGATACATGCCACCTTGTGCAAGGAAAACCATACAAACAATATAGCTAATAAAAACGGCTAATTCCGAGGCTTCGCTACCACTTGCTGGGTCCACAATACTACTAATTGTTTCCCCTCGTTGAGTATCAATCAATTCACCAATAACATTAGCAATCATAAAAGGCAGACCTAAAATGAATGCTAATACCAACCCAATGCATACCTCATACAGAAAGACCTCACTGATGTTCATTTCACCCCAATTAATTTCATTGGTCGAAAGATAAGGCCACATTCCTAATGCTAAATACGCCACGACACAGTTCTTAATAATCCCGCCATTGAGCAACTTATTGCTCAGGAAAGGTAAGAAAAACATCACCGGAGCGATTCGCAACCAAGCAAATGCAATTTTAATTAACCCCTGCTGGAACGTGAAATACATGGAGGACACTAATCCAAGCATCTCCTGGTTCATCCAAATAATCCTATTGCAGGTAATGCTGTAGCCATCACTTCAAGGGTGTAATTCATCACTTTATCGGCAAGCCAACCTGAAATCATAAATAGTGACCCAAATACCGCTAATAGTTTGATTCCAAATGGTAAAGTTTGTTCCTGAAGCTGAGTCACTGTCTGTAAAAGCCCCACTAATAACCCAACGACCGTCGCGACGGTGACAGGAATAGCCGACAGTATCACGATCAACAGCATCGCTTTGTTACTGACATAAATGATTGAATCCATCTTCTATTCCTCTAGGTCAATGCTGCGCAAGTTCGAAATACTGCATCACTAATCCTTTAGAAATCAGCGACCAACCATCAATTGCTACAAACAAAATCAATTTCACAGGAACGGAAATAGTCACAGGGCTCATCATCATCATACCGAGTGCCAGTAAGATACTCGAAATGACTAAATCGATAACCACAAAAGGCAAATAGATATAAAAACCGATTTCAAAAGCCGATTTAATTTCACTTAATGCATAAGCAGGTAACAATGAAAATAGCGTAGGCTCAGCCTGTTCTTCTTGAACTTCTATTTCCGTTTTACCTTGCTGGACGGACTCAAAAAAGGTGACCAACTGAGGGTCTGAATATTTCATTAAGTAACTTTTATACCGCCCTAAACCGTTATCTACAAAGTTATCAACCGATTCAACATTGCTAAAATCAACACTTTCATGACGCATATACTGATTCACGTCTTGCAAGACAGGCATCATCACAAAGATAGACAGTAACAAAGCGATACCATTCAGTGCCATTGTAGAAGGTACTTGCTGCACCCCCATTGCATTACGCACCATAATCAATACAATCGATATTTTTAAGTAACAGGTTCCTGCTGCAATAATAAACGGCAGTAATGTCGATAATGCGATAATAGCTAATAAAGGGATTTCATTTGGAACCGTTGGCATGCTTATAACCTTTTATCCCCTAAGCTCACCAATCTTTTGATTTCTAAGCCCAATTCATCGCTATCGCCAATATAAGTTAGCTCACCTTCAGCAATCAGCTGCTTATTCGCATACACCTTAACTTCACGCTCTTTATTTTCCCCAATGGAATAGACTGTCCCTGGTTGAAGCGTATCGAGTTCACCCACTGTGATATCTGAATGACCCAGTACAAACGTTAATTTCACAGTAAGATCATGCAAATGAAACGGACGAACCGTCTCATCAACAAACTCCTCTTCCATTGCAGAGTCTATTTGCTCATCTTCTGCTACCACTAACTGTTCAATCATAAAAATGCCTTCTTGTTGTTTCTTAAAATGAGCAACCAAACACCCCGCTACAGACATATGAAGCTGTAAATTTTGAATTCGCAGTACGTCTCGTAATGCGATAGATTGCAATGTTTTTCCACTGATGTGGCTATAACCTAGGATCCAATCCGCTTGTAATTTGAGCGTATCAGATAGGCCATTAATCGGTTTTATTTCCTTCAATCCACTTATCGGCTCCGCTAATAGCACAATGCCAAGCGCTTTTTCTTTGACCGTTAGCCATGGTTGTTGAGGCTGTTCATCATCAATAATTTCGACATGGTGACAACGGAATTGCTCGGAGAAAAACGCATTTCCTGTATTTTCATAAGTAAAAACTTTGCATAAGCTCTTGGCATCTAACAGATCCCAAGCATAATGAGCCAACTTAGGCCAACGGTGACGACACCAATCCTCCGCGTTCACCAACACTTGAATTTGCTGCTTTTCGCTATTCAACGTAATTTGGAAATAGCGCTCTCCCACTTGAGGGATATGGGGAGCTAAATCCTGTTGGAAACGTTGCTGCCACTCGCCAATTTGTTTTTCACGATGGCTAATACGACGAATATTCAGCATTAAAACTCCTCGTCTTGTTGTTTATTCTGCTGTTGCTGTTGACGATGCTGACCTTCACGCTCTTCACGCTTAATCACCATTTTCTGCTCACCAGTAAACAAATGTCGATTGTCTTCCAAAGCCTGTTGAACTTCATGACTATAGGTAGAAGCAACCATGTTTTCATGACTTGCGTGAGCTAAAGAAAATGAGACTGATGGCATATTTTGCCATTGGCTAAAGGTGTAACTTAGTGTGCGTTCAGGTGCCACGTTCAATGTTTCACTTGCCATCATTGTTGCTACAAGCTCTGCTGTCAGCTTTGGCGATGTCTGAGGAGACGGCACTTGCGAACTTACCGCAGATCTTACAACCGATTCTGATTTCATTTGCGCTAGGATACTTTTAGTTATATCCATCTCATCAGATTGAACTAATTCCGATTTTTTAATATTAAAATTTTGTACATCAGAAAATTTTTGCATTTCCAGAGATTCATTTGATGCTAGCTCTAGCTTTCCTGTATTTATTTCTCGTGTGTTCTTATTTGCCTGTACATCCTTATAGGGGCCAGCAGCACTCTGCGTTTGCGTAATTACCTCAGATTCTGTTGAGACCTTTGCCTCAGAGGATAAATTTAATGCACTATCGTGTTGAGATGATTTCAATGTTGTCATCTCCGTCAATTCAGCCGACTGCACTAATGAAATCTCCTTCCATTGAGATTGGTGGTCACTCATCGAATGGTTTGACAAAAAGCGAACAATTTTCTGTTCCATTGTTTTCGTGTTAAAAACGGGTGCCACGGATACAGCTGCAATATGGGTAGGTACATTTCCCAGTGGTATATTCTCTTCTTGTACCTTTTGCCCATTAATCAGTTCACCCGCCGTCTGATTCGCCGAATGACTTTTTACCTCAGCCACAATTCCAGAGGATAAGAACGCCACTTTTGTATCAACGTAAACATTTTGAACTTGCGCTGAAACATTCAGCAAAACAGGAATAGCTAGCTCCTCAGCCGGTTTTTTTTGCTTTTTCTGATTATTGTTTCTTTGGGTCAGTGTTTTTTGCAAAATTTCCTGAGCGGTTTTTTTCACGGAATGCTGCTGACTATATTTTTGATGATTAAAGCCGAATGATGAACTTTTCGCTTCCATTACGGAATTAAACGTACTGTCACTTGGCAGTGATTTGATTGTCGACATGAACAAACAGCTCCTCGATTTCATTCTGTTGCTGGAGCTCTAATTTTAACCACCGAGCCCTACGTTGTTGTTTGAGATATTTTTGGAATTTCTCGCACTTATTACGCAAAATGAGCATCCGTTCTATCATTTGCTGCTTCAATAAATGGTACTTCGATAATTCAGCGTCTAAATTTTCTATCTGATATTCAAATTGGGCTACTTCTGCTAAAACCACGGCTTTTTGTCGTTGACGCTCCCAAAAATCCATTTGTGTTAACTCTTCAGATTTTTCATAGACACTCACCTGAGTGACCAAGATGGCGATACGTTGGCGAATATCCTGATGCTGCTGCTGTAACTGTAAAATGGCGTTGTGTAATTTATTTTGATCTAATTGCACCCTTTCAAGGCGTTTCTCAGTCAATGCTAATAATGAGCTAATCATCAGGATGCCAAACGACCTAAGTGGGTTAACATTCCATCAAAATCTTCTGACTCATCCATGCTTTGCTGTAAAAACTGATTGATATTCGATTGCTTATCTAAGGCTCGGTCATTCTCCTGACTTTCACCTCGTTGATATTCCCCTAGCTCGAGATACAACTGAATCTGTTCTAGGCGAGATAAATTTTCGCGCACATCTACGGCAAACTGACGATGCTCTGGCGTTGTCACCTTTTGAAAAACTCGGCTAATACTGTGTAAGATATCAATCGCAGGGTAATGCCCACGCCCCGCTAATTTATGGCTAAGGTAAATATGTCCATCAAGAATAGAACGAATTTCATCACCAATCGGATCCGCCTCGTCCTCGCTTTCTAACAATACGGTGTAAAATGCCGTGATTGCCCCCTGTTTTACACGCCCAGGGCGCTCAAGTAACAACGGTAATTGCTCGAAAACAGAAGCTGGATAGCCTCTCCGCGCAGGTAGCTCTCCCGTCGCGAGCGCCACATCGCGTAACGCCCTTGCGTAACGAGTCATTGAGTCGACATATAACAAAACATGACGCCCAAGATCGCGAAAGTATTCCGCCATCGCGGTCGCCAATAGCGCTGCATTACAACGCTCAATGGGCGGACTGTCGGAAGTGGCATAGACTAAAATAGTTTTATCTGCATGAGGCGACTGCTTAAGTTCCTCAATAAATTCAATTACTTCTCGACCACGCTCACCAATCAATGCCACAATATGAATATCACCATGGGCATGGTTAATCAGCATGTTCATCAGAGAGGTTTTTCCGCTCCCCGCCGCCGCAAAAATACCCATTCGCTGCCCTAACCCACAGGTTAATAACCCATCAATGGCGCGAATGCCCGTGACCATCGGTTCATTGATGGGACGACGCATATTCACATTCACTGGCGGATTATCAATACGCTGTAATTTGGTTTTTAATTGGGTCACTTCGCTAGGCTTCTGGCTTAATGGACCTTCTAACTCTCCGGACGCATTAAAAATATTACCTGCTAAATGCTCACCCATTTGAAACACAAACGGATACCCACTAGGTCGAATAACGACTTCACGGGTTAAGCCTTGCGCACGACCAATTAAGCTCAGAACCGTTAACCCTTCTTTAAAACCAATCACTTGCGCTTTGGCGATAATATTAGGCTGTGCTAACGACTGCTCAATAAAGCAGATTTCACCGATGAATACCCCATCTAGCGGGGCTTCAATCAAGCATCCATGAATGCGCACAGGATGTGCGCACGAGTCAAATAGCTTCATAATTACGATAATTGAGTCCGTAATTCATTTGCACGTTCAAAAAACTCTTCGAACGAGTCTGCAAATAACTGCATGTTATCTAGCGATGTTGTTTTTAATACCGCCGAAAGCACTAAGTTATCCTCAGCTAAACTTAATGCGGGCTGCCCCACATAAAAATTACGCGGTGGATACTCCAGCATATTTTTTAATAATGCCGCACTGGATGAATCTAAGCGGCTATGGTTACACTCATCTAAACTGCACCAAATAATTAAATCATCCGTAGATAAATCAATATTAATTGCCGGAGCATCACTCATTTCTAATTGAATATTCGAATGGCAATCTAACTGTGAATTCACTAAATCACCACGCCCCATTGAATTCAGAAATGCATTTAATTGTTCAACAAAACGGTATTTCATTCTCGCGTTCCTTATATAGTTTTAATGACGTTTACCCTGACCATTTCAGAGACTTCATTAAATGAAAGCACCTCAAGTTCAGGGAAACGACCTTCCAAGATTTTTTTCACAAATCGGCGGATATCCACGGGAACCAATACATTGACATCCCTCGCAGATAAGTAACTGTTTTCTAATGCCACTTCAGCAGCTTGAATAAGCTCGTTGCTTTTTTCAGGTTCTAAATGCAGGTAAACTCCACCTGATGATTGACGAATACCTTGGCGGATGGTGTCTTCCAGCTCAGCATTAACCATTAATACATTCAGACGCCCTTCCACTGAAAAACGCGAAGAGATATAGCGCGCCATGGAACTTCGAATGTGCTCCACCAACATCATGCTGTCTTTTTCTTTAGGTACCCATTGCACTAAGGTTTCGATGATCAATTTCATGTTGCGCACTGAGATTTTTTCCATCAATAACCGCTGGAAAACCTCCGTCACTTTCTGCACCGTGGCATGGCGATAGCATTCTTTCAGTAATTCAGGGTATTTTCTTTCAAGATCATCCAGTAAATTTTTAGTTTCTTGAATCCCAAAGAACTCATTAATGTGTCGGAGTAATAGCGTACTAACACAATCAATCATTTCGGTAATGTCATCTCGTACCAATAAGCCAAGTTGCTCTACATTTTCAAGATATTGGTTATCGAACCATGTATTAACAAAGCCATACTCATCGGTATATTTGGTCAGCTCTAACCCAAGATATTCCAGTTCATCATTTGCCGTCAGTAAGCGATGACCATGGAAATAGACATCATATTCGCCCGCTTTCACTTCATTAATCAGCACAACAATTTTGTTTTCAGGTACGATGGGGGAATAGTTAATCGCGATATCAGGAATGCGATATCCATAACGAATAAATACATCCTTTTTCATACGTGATAAGAAATTATTCTCTTCCAAATGCTGCTTATACTCTTGATTAACAGAAATAATGACGGGTAAGGTTTCAGGAATATATTCATCATCAAAATCATCATTTGCGCGTTGAGTTTCCCCTTCCGTTGCTTCTGTTTGCAGATTTTCTTGCCCTGATTGCTGGTCTTTTCGTTGAGCTTTGCGTTTTTTGAAATAACGTGTCGCAAATAACCCCATCAGCAGCGCGGCAAGGAAGAGGAAAATTGGTGTTGGGAACCCGGGAAGAAAGCCCATAAATAGCACAATCAGCGCCGTGATTAAGATCGTAAAATCATTGTCAAAAAGTTCGGAGACAATGTTTTCACCTAAATTTTTGTCGTTTCCACCGACTCGGGTCACGATAAAACCCGCACTGATAGAAATAAGCAGAGCAGGAATTTGTGCGACCAGCCCATCCCCGATCGTTAACAAAGTAAATGTGTTTAATGCGGTTGAAATATCCATGCCTTGCTGGGCTGTACCCACTGAAATGCCGCCAATCAAATTGACGAAAATGATCACGATACCCGCAATCGCATCTCCTTTAATAAACTTCATCGCACCATCAAAAGAACCAAATAATTGACTTTCTTTTTCCAGCTCACCACGCTTAATTTTCACGGTGGCTTCATCAATCACACCGGCGCGTAAATCTGCATCAATGCTCATTTGCTTTCCGGGCATGGCATCCAATGAAAATCGAGCTGCCACTTCCGCAATACGCTCTGAACCCTTTGTGATAACAATAAATTGCACAATGGTCACAATGGCAAAAACCACCATCCCAACAACCAAATTATCTTGAATAACAAATTCGCCGAAAGTATCGATAATATCGCCAGCATCTGCTTCTAATAAAATAAGGCGGCTGGTACTAATCGACAGTGCCAATCTAAATAACGTGCTAATAAGTAAAATAGAAGGAAATGATTGGAAGTTAAGCACTCGAGTAATATAAAACGAGCTCATAAAGATCAGCACAGAAATCATAATATTCAATGCAATCAAGAAATCGACCAATACGGTGGGTAATGGAATAATCAGCATCGCAATAACCATTACCATGATGACTAATACCATCAATTCAGGGCGATTACGGATCTGTAATAAAAATCCGGTGAAGTTTTTCATGAAATCGTTTATTTCCTATTAAATCATGGCTGTCTGCGCAAACGCTGTTCTTGCACTAACAGTTGAGCCATCTGTTTTTTTAATTGATCGAGTAATTCATCCCGCGCTTCCAATGAGTGAAAGACCGCTACAGGTATGATTGAAAATGCAATAATTAACAGCTGAACAAAGCGAGCACGTAAATCCGTCGTCATGATTTTTAATTGCTCATCAATAAAACTAATCAGTTTTTCGTTAAAACTCTCTTGGCTACGAATACCGCAAGTAAACAATTGGCTTAGCACTTTTTCTAAATGGCTCTGCTGTAATTCGACACTCTGGCGAAATAGACCTGATTGGAAAAATTGCTGACTAAATACTCGGTCTAAAGATTGCAATTCACGCAATCGACCAATTCGAGTAAAGAAACTCCCAAACTCACTGATATTAAGATCCCCTAAAGGGAGTGCTTGTAAATCACACGCGAGAGCACGCGCTAAATAACGCATCATGTTTTCACGCTGGGTCATTTCCATCTCTTCAACCCACTGTTCATATAGATAAACAACAGGACCGTCGTAACCAATAAACTCACGGTAGAGTGCTCTTAGATTTCCCGCGTTTTCACGTAAAGTTTGCGCAAATGCTTTTGCAATTAAGGCGATATTGACACCAGCTTGCGCAGCTCGCTGAGTATCCTCCGTAAGGAGCAATCGCTCTAACTCTTGTAAAGCCTCTATCTGTTCTTGCTTAAGTTTCTTTCGGTTAATCAGTGCAGCTAATACCATTAATAAATCACTGGGATCCGTGAAATACTGCAATAGAAATGCACGTAATTGCTGCGGAGTCATCATCTGGCGATTTAAAATCCCCTCAATGTGCAACACTTTTTCATCCGCATTATTTTCTAGGATGCGCTCTGCAAACTGCATCCACTCTTCATCCTGTCCTTGCTTTGAACCACTGCGACGAACGTGGCTCGCTGCAAGCATCGCCATGGAGGCATATTCGCTTGAGCTATCAATAACACCCGCACCACGGGCAACTTCATCGGAATCATCACGACTTTTTGCTGCTGCTCGGCTCTTGTCTTGCGTATTGAGCAGCATGCGATTGCCATAATTCAGTGGCGTTATTGCCATGAATCCCTCATATATTGCTGTAAGAACTCTACCGTGCCGTGAAGCTGGCTATTTTTTTGAGTAATGAGCGTTTTATCCGAGAATTGTCGTCCATCCCAAACCTCGTTTTCATCCAATAAACGCGGCTGGATAAGAAATAAGCGCACCATTTTTTGTTGGTTTGTTGAGGAATGACGAAACAGCCCGCCAACCCAAGGAATATCCCCAAGAAGTGGGATTTTACTTTCGTTATCAATATATTGGTCGCGTGTATAGCCACCGATTAACAAACTGCTATCTTTCGCAATACGTGCAACAGTATTGATGCTGGTTCGGTTAACAGAGGGCAACCCTTCGACGTTTGACGTTTTTCCGCTGCTATCTCGGCTTTCAGCACCATCTTCAATATTGACTTCCATCTCAACGCTTTGCCCACCAGAGATGCGAGGCATAACGCTGATCATCGTGCCGTAAGTGACCTGCTCAAGCGTCGCAATACGTTCACCTTGTAATTTGGCGTAGAAACTGGTGTTGTTATCAAATAATGCAGGCACATTTTCTTGAGTTAATAGAACTGGGCGCGAAACAATTTGGCTATTACCATTTTTGCTAAGCGCATCAATTTGAACTAAAAATTTACTGCTATCCGGTAATGTACTGCGGTTGAACGAAATAGACCCACCGCCCGCTTTAAAGGAACCGACCTCCCAATTCACACCTAAGTTATCCAACTCTGAGCGAGTGATATCAATGATCCACAAAGAGAGTTCCACTTGGCGGCGACGATTATCTAAATTTTTAACTAAATCTCGCACATAACGAATTTGGCTTTGGCTACCTTTTACAATCAAGCTATTGCTATCAGGATGGGCAACTAACGAAAATGCACTGTTCGATGCATTACCACGCTTCACGATGAGTTGACGATTTTCGACAGGACTACCACCGCCAATCGGTGTATCCATCAATGCATCAATGTCATCACCCGATGTATTGAGCTTGATAGGTTCAACATTCAGCGCTTCTTCAACGCTACCGCCCCCATTTTTAAACAAATCACTAATCACCGTTAGCATGCCGGGAACAGTGACGGATTGTCCTCTTAAAGAATAAGTACGATCAGTCACAGAAGCGTGTTTCAACGGAATAACGGCGACATTACCACTGCGTTTTTCTTCACTTTGGCTCTGTTCTCCAAGATATAATGCGGCGCCTTTAATCAACTCCACATAGAGCGGGGGACCCGAAACAAATAACATCGTATCGCCACCTTGAGAACGGACAGGGAAGCGAGCGTCATAAATGCCATTTCGTTGAATATAACTCAGTACCTGTTGGCTACTGACTTTCTGAGTTGGAATAATTAAGCTACGCATTTCACTGTTGTCGTAGACATAAATACCCGCACCATCGTCATACCACACCAACGCGATACGGCGCGTTAACGCTTTAAACATTTCATCCGCATTACCCAGATTAAAATTTCCCGTCACTTTCTTTTGAGAGGCTAATTTACTTAAAATAATGGGTTTATTAATACGCTCAGCAACAGCCTCAAAGACTTTTCCTACCGCAATATTATTAGCGACAAATGTATCGAGACTTCTTTCCTGTGTAACAGGTTCAGCAATCAACATCTCTGATTGCGCTGTATTGATATTTACACTCAGTAAAAACAGCGAAATAGCAACCGCTGTAAATTTTTTACTGTTCATATAACATTGCTCCAAGGTGCCTTATTTCTGATGGGGTAAGACCCAACTCTTTTTTTAAATCATTAGTAAAATGAGAGGCAGAGCAATAACCAGCTTCTAGCCCTACATCTAGAATGGAATGTTCACTTTCAATTAATTGCAAAATAGCCGCACCCATACGCACGCCCATAATTTTGCGCTTAGCTGTTTTATTAAAGTTTTCTCGATACAGTTGCCTGAAATAAGAAGCGGAAATACCATAGCGATCGCATAACTGATTTATATTGGCATTTTTATCTTGCTGAGCGGCTGAAATTAAAAAACGCATCATTCCATATGCTTCATAACGCCTTAATACATCACACCACTCTTCAAATAATGGTTGCTTTTTAATAATCATATCGATAACAACATTCTTTATTAAATTCGGTGATGATATTTCATCATCAAATAAAATAAATTCACCTAAATGACTATTGTCATTATTTTTTTGCGCTTTTTTTGCAAGAAAGGATTGTCCCATTGCAGTATCAATAATAGCGAGAGTTTCAACCAGTTCTGATAATCCCAGGGTATAAATATCCCATTGACTTTCATCTTCTGTTATTAGCTCATCATATTTGCAGATAAATATAACGGGTTTATCTACCTTAATATTTAATTTTGTATACAGAGATTTATAAAAAAGCGTCGCTGTATTTTTCTTTGGTATTGACAAGACCAATGTGTCTTGTAAAGAAAAGCAACTATTCCCACCCTCTAATAATTTAGCAATATCTTCATTCGACATTATAAATCAGTCCTATTCATTTGGCTTTTACTGAATCTAGAGTCAATGATCAAAACAAAAAAAACAAATGAATAGTCCGGAATAGATCGGAACACCTTACCAATATATAAAGTGTGAATGAATAAGATAAATTCAGCTGACTATTTCATCTATTTATATTTAACTACTGTCATTGAGTGGTGAATAACTCACCATTTTTATTAATTGAGATTGTCTTTATGATAGAACCAAAACTCCACACATGTATAATTAAAATTATTAGTGGACCAATGAGCGGTCAAGAACTAATGATTAATATTGATAAAAACATCATTATCACTGATAGAAACATTAGTTATAAAACAGAAATAGATGAAAATGGGTTTACTACGTATTATATTCCAAGTGAAAAGGAAAAGTGTGAATTTTCTATTCTTTCTGATCAAGAATCAAACAATGGACTTACAATTCATCTTACCCAAGAAAATAGTACACAGGTGTTTCCAATAACATTTCAAGACATATTATTGATTGATAGATTTCCATTTATCATCAAGAAACTAAATGATGAATGGAAGACGCATCATGCAGTCCGTGATCCCAATGAAATCCCAGTGATACACCCAGAGAACCATTCGGATTATATTAAAAGATATAAGGTTACTTTTAATAAAAAATGGTTAATACTTATTTTGTTATTTTTAACCATTATTTTATCAATAACCTTTGCATTCCAAATTAATCCAAAAAATGATGCTGAAAAACGTATTCAAAGTATTGATAATATATTGAAAGGTAGTCAACATCCAATTATATACACGCAAGGAAAAAATGGGAAAACACTTATTTTAGTTAGAACACAACGAGATGCAGACTGGAGCCAACAAATATTATTAAAAAAAATCATCCAGAAAATTATACGATCTTAAAGATAAAAAAACTTGAAGAAGAGATTGAAGAAAAACTGATAGACACTGTTCCTAACTTACTAAAGGTTGATATTGAAAATCCTTGCCAGCCAATTATTAGAGTGATTAAAAGTCCATTACCGAATAGCAATGAAAAAAATATTAATCAACTACTTTCAACATATTTTCATTGTTATAAGCAAAGTAAAATAGTAGAAACACCCTTTAACGAACTTATTAAAAAATCAGAACTAGGTTTAGCTGAAAGTAACGTTAAGTGGCAAAAAATAACCAAAGATAACAAAGTTATCTTTGTTATAAGAGATAGTTTAAATGATAAACAAACTCTCTCTTTAATTAGCTTCACAAATTCATTTAGTCAAAAGTGGGGAACTAAGCAAATTCAATTTTCCGTCTCCCTTGCCAATAATGAACTTGCTGGAAAATCGTTTATCACCCATACCAATGGTATTACTCTACTAGGGAATAATCATTGGTTGTTTAACTCAAACCAACCTAATTAGTAAGGCAATAAATATGGCAACTCCAGGTATTAGTAATGCAGAGGGCAATTGGGATGCATCTGCATTAGAACAAGCATCTACCACAGCAACAGATAACAAATGGGGCATGATGTATCGCAGCTCCGCTGGTATTAGCGAAAGAACTAAGACTATCGCTGATGAATTAAAGTCTATGATTGACAACCCCAATCTGGAAGTCGATAACCCGTTCGTTCTGGGTAAAATCACAGCTTTAAGCGGCAACTATAATATGGCACGTCAATTACAAAGTAACGTAATGAAGTCCATTAAAGATGCGGCACAAGCCATTATACGTAACGTTTAATTTTAATTTGAGCATCATATATCTTGATGCTCTTTATTATTTATAGGAAATATCTATGCTACCTATTTCATCAATAAGTCCTATTGCAACCGTGGTTGATACTGTTTCTCCTGTTTCAGTCTCATCTTTAGAAGAAACCGTTAAAAAACTATTTTCTGATTATGCAGCCAATGCAAGCACAGAAAAACAAAATATTATCGAAAAATCGAAGAATATTGATCCGAGTAATGCCGTACAAGTCCTAAATTTACAGGACCAAGTGGGTCAATACACGTTAGCCTTAAACATGATCAGTACGATTACACATAAAGTAACATCAAGTATTGATACTGTCATAAAAGCACAATAAACCATGAACATATTAAAAAAATTTTTATTGATTGGCTTTATTGGTTTATTGCTTGGTTGTGATAATCAATTATTACTGAGCAATCTCAGCCAACGCCAAAGTAATGAAGTTCTCGCAATTTTACAAGAACATGGTGTTGGTGCTAACCGTAAACAAGATTCCAAAAATGGAGACTCAATACGAGTAGCGCCCAATGATTTTGTCATTGCCGTTGACTTACTGCGCCAATATAACTTGCCATCGAAAGAGCCAGTGGAAATCATTGATGCCTTTCCTGGAGACTCTCTGGTCGCATCACCACAAGCAGAGCGTACACGACTCCTTTCACTCATTGAGCAGCGTCTTGAACAATCATTGCTGACTATCCCTAATGTCGTGAATGCCCGCGTACATGTAAGTTATCCTATTTCTGGCAATGGTCCGGTGAAACAAGCACAAAAAGTCTCGAGCTTAGTCACCTATTCTGGAAATGAAGACCCTAAGGTCATGATTAATAAGATAAAACTATTTCTAAATAATAGTTTTGTCGACACAACCTATGACAATGTTTCTGTCGTGATAGTTAGCCGTCCTCCTTTACTCTACCAAACCAAAAATGGTCCAACACCTGCATTTAACCCTGTCATTGCATCCGCTTTAGTCACAGCGTTAATTGGTTTGTTAATCGCACTCGGCTTGTATCTGTATCAACGCAATAATAAACAGCGCGAAGAAGAAACGGAGAAATCAAGCCATGCCCCTGTTGAGTAAACTACTCGTTGAGCAAAAAAATATTTTCTTAGCACCAGGAGAGTATTTTCACTCTGAGTTTATCGGTACGCACTATCATCAATTACCCCCACTGTTACAAAAACAGCAGAATTCTCAGCTTATTGAGCAATATCAGTTGGGGTTACCGAATGAAAATACGCCTATTTTGCCGAAGATCTTGGCAGATAATTGGTCACGAATACCCACCATCGCATGGGGCTTAGGTGTTATTCAACATGCATCTCCACTCCCTTGGTGGGGCGAGTTAACTCAATATCATCAATTACATAAACAATTTACTCATCCGTTATGGCAGAGCCAAATACGCCAGATTGAGACCCCCCAACAGTTACTTGCATTGGGTGCAGAGCAACTTTTAACGTGTTTAAACACATTCAGCCATTGCTATGCCACACGCGCGAAATACATGTTTAGTCGCAGCACACAGAAGGTAATGAATCATTCCGTCCGTGCCTTGCTACCTTGGAATATTATCGAAGAAACTTGCCATTATGTCAGAGAACACACAGCCTAATATCCAGCAAACCATCATTGAAGATGTGTTAATTAAACACCATGCTTTGAATTCTAACCGATATGCGCAATCTGTCGTTAAACACGCTCAACACAAAGCAAAAGATCATATCCAACATGCACAACAATCCGAGGAAACCCTTTATACCACTGCATATCAACACGGTTACCAAGATGGGTTGCAACAACTGTTGCAGGATTTTATTGCCGTATTAGAAGCAAGTGAAAAGCAATATCAATACACCGTCAGCAAAACTGAAGAACGCTTAACGAAAGTGCTAACACACTTATTTGCAGATTTGCGTTTGCAAGAAATCATTGCGGAATACTTTATACAGTTACAACCTGAAACTGCCAAGACACAATTGCACTTACCTACAGAGTTACAGACTACATTAGGAAAAAAAATTAATGGTATCAAGACATTAAACAGCCAAAACAATCATATTTCTCTAGAAGTTGGCAATAAAATCACTCATTTTTCACCCGATGTTGCCGCCAAAAATATACAACCACAAATCCTATCGATTTCGGCTCGTTGTCAAATACAACAGCAGCACAAGGAAGCTTATAGTCGCTTGATTCAGCAACTATCAATCTCAAGGAAGCATAATGAAAATTAATCCAAACTCACTAAATCTTTTATCAACACCGCGTACTTATGAAACTCCACCAGTAAGTACATCTGATCTACATACAAGAATGAATACCCGCAGGAAACCTAATCACATCATGAAAGACATACAAAATTACCACGAAAAAAACATACCTCACATTTCAGAGAATGCAGAAGAAAAATTAAACCTATTTATTCAAGAATTTACTAATCAAGATAGTCAAAAATCACAATTTCTTCTTGTGTTTAAAACCATGATTAATTTAAACCGTAAAGACAAAGAATCATTCATTGCAAACGTCGCACAGACATTAAAATCTTCATCTGAAGCCTCCCCGTCTTTATATAAAGATTTTACTAAATCACTTCAACGTTATATGGCAATAACATTCATGAATGCCCCATTTAAAGAGCAATTAAACAAAAATATGACGAATTTTAATATTGAAGGTGATGATGAGGATATAAATGAATTATAGCATATATAAACTGAATGATTAATTTCTCCTTCATTCTTATTCATATCATATCCCCCCCCTTCCGACGAATAACTATAAGCCTAGGTTATGTTTTTTATAATCTATGCTTTTTCATATTATCTTTTTCAAAAAATATAAAAAAACAAATTTGAAATTGATATATACAATCACTGGTAGTAGTTTAAATTTACATCACCAAAACACATTGTTTGATTTAAAAAAATGCTTTAATTTTTCATCTATCCGATACCTACTGTTTTTTTATATTGAACACTATTTTACTGGCAGTTACGATGTCTATATTTAATTCTGAATTGAACTATATTTGTGGGAAATATTATGAATAACATGGAATACAATAAAATAGAGCCAATGATGCTTTTATGCGGTCAAGTCGTGTATGACCCACTAAAAAGAACATTATCTCGTGGAAAAAGAACAGTAAATTTATCAGAAAATGAATCCTGCCTTTTAAAACTTTTACTATTAAAAACCAATAGTAAACGCGAAGTAATGCATGAGATTTGGGAAAAACGCGGAACCATTGTGACCGAAAGCAGTTATTACAAGCTTGTTAGACAGTTACGCCAATCCTTCAAAAAAGTAGAATTAGATGAAAACTTGATAATGACACTACCAAGGATTGGTGTTTTATACACAGGCGAAAAATCAGAAATGCCAATTTTATCAAGGTCTAATGAACAAAAAAACATGTACTCATATGTTCGTTGTTTCTTCCAAAAAGTATTTAATCGCTCGTTTCAATAAGATAGCCTTACCATAGAAGATTAATCATGCCAAAAATTGTTATATCAAAAAATATTCTACATTCTCTATTTATATTGACCTGCTGCTTATTTCTATTTGCATGCAATAACCCCATAAACAAAAAAGAAAATACATTTAATATTCAGGGTGACATCTATAGCCAATCTCACGATATTCCAGGAGAAGCATTAGTCACACTCTCTGTTACAGAGATAAATGGGAATAGTTATTCAGAAAAAAGTCATTACGATTATACGATGACTACACGTAAACCAAGCCGCACTGTGAATTTTTCAATTAACCTACCTGAAAAAATCTCAGCCAAAAATCGTTACTTTGGTTTAAGTATACGTATTGAAAAAAATGGTGAATTATTAATGATGAGTAATCAGATTACGCCACTAAATAAAGATTCATCAGATAGATTATCACTGCGTGTCAATAGCCTTTAAACCAACATTATAAAACCTTATTAAATTAGAACACCTAGCAGGAATTCGATTAATTCTTTTTATTTCCAAACTATTCAATAAAAAATGGAATAAATAGCAAATATAATCATCTTGAATAAATCAGAGCGGTGCCTTCTCCCCATTTAATTCGATGCATCAATTTAACATTCGAATTAAATGGGTCATCGTGATTCTTTTCAACAAACACCTCTGAATTCTATTATGCCAATCTTATTTATTGGAGTTATTTCATGTATTACAGGTCAAGGAATTTAATTCCTCGTCGTTTAAAATTCACTGCATGGATAAACATAGCGATACAAATTAGCTTCCCACTCGTGTCGATCTTCATCCCAATGGTAGCAAGTGCCTTTACTGAAGATAGAAATAAGCATCAGAAGCCATTATCGCAGAATAATAAATATTTTTTCTTTAAAGAAACGCAAGCCTATACCTTACAAATTGGTGAGACAACAAGAAGCATTGCTGAAAAATACCATATAAACCTACAGCAACTCCAACAGCTCAATCAATTTAGAACGTTTGCTTATTCTTTTGAGAATATAAAACCGGGCACTGAAATTGATATTCCCACTTCACCTTTATCACCACGTGAACAGGAGAACCTACGACCTATAGTGGCACCTGAAGCATCCACTGAAAACCAACTTATTTTGGCACAGTTTGTCTCAAAGACAGGGCAATTTTTCACAACTAAACCCACAAATGAAAAGACCAAAGCCTTTGCGCGTGAACTCGTCACAACTACAGCAAGTAGCTACCTACAAGATTGGTTTAATCATTTTGGAAGTTCACAGATTAAACTCGAAGCAGATAAAAAGTTCTCATTAAAAAACTCACAAATTGACTTACTGCTTCCACTTTACGAAACAGAAAATAATTTATTGTTCACCCAAACAAGCTTGCACCGTAAAGAAGGACGTATCGAAACCAACCTTGGATTAGGGACTCGTTGGTATGGTGAAAACCAGATGATCGGTGGAAATAGTTTTTTTGACTATGATATCTCTCGTAAACACTCCCGTTTAGGGTTAGGTGTCGAGTACCGCCGTGACTTTTTAAAACTTTCCGCTAACAGCTACCACCGATTAAGTGGCTGGCGTAATTCCCGCGATTTAGCCGATTATTCCACTCGCCCTGCTAATGGTTGGGATCTTCGAGCTGAAGGCTGGCTACCCATTTATCCACATATTGGGGGTAAACTGACATATGAACAGTTTTATGGAGAAGAAGCCGCTCTATTTGGTATTAAAAATCGCCAAAATAACCCTTATTCAATTACAGCTGGCATTAATTATACCCCAATTCCATTGATCACATTGAATGGAGAACATCGTCAAGGTAAGGCGAGTAAGCAAGATTCGCGTATTGGTTTAAAGCTGAGCTACCAATTTGGAAAATCGTTCAAACAACACTTAGATCCTGATGCAGTCGGAGAATTCCGCTCGTTAATGGGCAATCGTTATGACTTTGTCAGTCGCAACAACCATATCTTGTTAGATTACAAAAAAAACGACACTATTTATCTCAACATGAACGCATCCATAACAGGTATTTCAGGGGAAAAAATCCCCCTGAAATATACCATTAATAGTCAATATGGTTTTAACCGCATCAATTGGCATGCCGATAACCTCGTTGCTGCTGGCGGTCAAGTTATTGATGAAAAAAACGGTGCGTATAGCATTATTCTCCCGACCTATAAATCCGGAGGAAAAGTACAAAACCGCTATACCATAAACGCTGTTGCGGTTGATTCGAAAGGTAATATTTCTCCAAATGCTATATTACAAGTACAAGTTACACAACCTACTATTTTTTCTGCTAATAGCCCTCTTACACCTACAATCAATTTAGTTACGAACGGTACACCAGCTTTTACAGGCATAAAAGATAACAAACCAGCGAGCAAGCTGTTAAAAAGGGCAGACCCATATATACATAACAACCACCACAAGATTTGAAGAAACACACTCTTTTCATTTTTACCCTAGAAAATTGTAATACCGATATAGTGCTCATAAATTATTAGTGATTTTTAGATATACCTATAAGTCATAATATGAGTTTAGTCACATCTATATAATGGTTTTCAAATCAAAAAATGTAATGAAAAATCCTTTACTACTAAAGTAGCATACTGCTTAGTAACAATTTGACTTAAAAGGACTGATGGTCATTTTTAATGCCAATCATCATAAAAAGCACTCAATTATCTTTTTCATTTTGAGTGCTAAAATAACTATCACGCTAGAAACAAAAAAATACAACTCATGAATAAGGATATTATGACTTTCATCGTAACACTATTACTTGGCATATTTGAAAGAACAACAAAAAATCGATCAAATAATGATCCTCCTAGTTTGACTCATTAGTGGAATAAACTTATAGCATGAAAGAAACAAACCAAATTAAGGGTAATTAAATATAAAAACCCAATATTGTTAATATTTTATTTCCTGTTTTTTTGGCATCAAATATCGAAATATGGCAAATTTCCAACACATCATGCCGATCAAAAACAATACATTAAAATTTACATTTGTTCTAACATTACGTAAATTCAAATTCAAATCATTGAAAATGATAACTTAATTTTAAGATTAAATATTTAAGAAAAATAATAATAGGTATGTGGATATTTAAAACGTCATTTTGAGACTAATTGAAAACAATTATAAGTATAGTATATCATTCAGTGAGTGGCACTTGATGGTCACTATATATTTAACCAAAAATGAAAAAACACAGATTATATTAAATGTCATTTATAGAATCTGAGAACCCACATTGATTGTTATCTCAACAATATAATTTAATAGAGAATATTTATGAATAGAAAATTTCCTGTAGCTTATGCCGTTGGACAAAAAATAAAATCATTAAGAAAATCTCAAGGTTATACTGTATTCCAGTTAGCAAGAGAGTGTAATATCAGCGAACAACAGCTATTTCGTTATGAACGTGGTGTTAATCGAATTGATATAGATTGCTTAGCAAGAGTAACAAAAATATTAGATGTTAATATCAGTGATATATTTTGTGATATATTCCAAGACAATCAAGATATTAAATATGAAAATAAAAACCAAGAATCCGTTGAGTCTTACGCATAGATCGCGTAATTATCATTCAATATTTACACCAACGATTTCTTGATTTGAAAAAGTTACTCTATATATGATGCATCCATATAAAAAGTAAAAGCCTATTCTAAGGCTTTTACTTTTTATTTCATTTCAAATTCTGCCATTACAATATAGACGCTGTTAGACCTCTATTTGCGATTTTCCTTCACAAGCACTACCCTATACACTGTTTTACTCATCCATCTGCGAAAAACCATGTCACAACCAACCACATTCATGCAACGGCTCGGATTTGATTCTGACCGTTTACGTTTTGCTATGATTACTGCCTGCGCATCGATTTTAGCGCTATTTATTGCTGAATATGCCGGACTTGCTCATCCTCAATGGGCCGCAATGACCGTTTGGGCATCCGCACAACCATGGCGAGAAAACCTATTAGAAAAAAGTTGGTGGCGTTTTGCCGGCACCGTCAGTGGTGTACTGGCTGGCGTGATGCTTATTCAACTTCATCAGATCAGCCCTTTATTGTTTGTGATCAGTTTAGCTGGATGGCTAGGTGCATGCAGTGGAATCGGTCAATTACAAAAAGGCTTTGTGGCCTATGGGACATTCTTGGCTGGATATTCCGCGGTTATGGTGAGCATGCTCAGTGTCCACGCGACTAACAATCTTTTCTTTGTTGCTTGGGATCGATTTTGGACCATATTAGTCGGGGTGTTATGCGCTATTGTGTTTAATTTTCTGTTTACACCTAAACGCGAACAAACCGCAATCATCGCTTTAAAACAGAAAATTGATACTCAGTTTTACACTATTTTGCATCGTTCGTTATACAAAAAAGAACCTATTGCTAAGCACGAAATTGACACACTTTGGCAGCAAATGACGACCTATGATGAACAGCTTGAGGCAAACCGTATTGGCTGGCGTTATCACCGTAAACAAGTCGCAAAAGCACGCCAGCAATTATTTTTCCAAAGTCAAATTCTGCTGCAATTAGAACATGTTAAAAATATCGCTGCTTTCCCATTCCCCAAAATACAACCCACTGAACAACAATGGAAACATATTCTTTCCGTGTGTCCTAATGGCGTATTAAAGAATCTCCTGATCCCTCTGTTTTATGTCTCAAAAGGGGTGTCTATCAAAGCACATTACCGCGTCGATAAATTGAAATTACACCATGACCGAATTTCGGCTTGGCAAGCCTTCGCCCGTGCTTTTGTCACCATTGCCACCGTTGGTTTTTTGTGGCTAGTGACCCAATGGCAAGCACTTGCCTATCTGACATTAGGGTTATCAGTCATGATAGCGTTGTTTGCTTCTCTCGATTATCCCGCTAAGTTCATGAAAAATATATTTACAGGACAGTCTCTTGGCGCAATTGCTGCCTTAATTTGTACGTGGTGTTTATGGCCATTTGCATCATCTTCATGGCAAATGAGCATCTTTATTGTCCCCGTGATCATTAGTGGTATTTTTGTTTTTGCCCACAGTAAACTGATTTTAATCGCCTTTGATTACATCATGGTCTCTTTGATCTTACTGCAACCGAGTTATCCTTTTACCTTGAGTTTTCCTGAAAGCCTCGGTAATGCCATCGCTATTGTTTGTGGACCACTAGTCGCAATGGGCGCTTTTTATTGGATTTACCCAACCAACCCCAAAAAACGTTACCAAAACCTAATTTTACTTAGTGAACAACAATTTAAACTTGGACTTAATAAAATTATTACCGGACAGAAACCCTCTACATCTCAAATGAGCCATCGCCTATTTAGTGGGTTAATATTAGCTCGAAAAAATGACGCTTCATTTGAGAAAACCCTACAATTCTTCGCTATCCGACATGGAATTTGGCTCAATTTGATGCAAGTTTATAAACAATTTTCTGCTTGTGAATCGCATAAACGAGCCCTAAAAGGACTCGTGTTACATTTACAACGTCCACACCCTGATGCTGTAAAAATTCATCGATTCACACAAAGGCTACGACGCAAAGCAAAAAATAGCGGTGAGTTATGTCTTCTGCTCGATAAAGTTCAGTTATATCTCCATAATTTAAACGCTAACAATTAAAGAAAAAAAATAACAATTAATGAAGGTATGAAAAAAATAAAATAAACGATCAATCTAGATTAATTATTTAAAATAAATATCTTATTTAATTTAAAATCACCCAATATAAGTGCTATATACAATAAAAAATTACGGTGTAATTTAAAATTTTTTTTAATTTCACGCGAAATTATCGGCATATTCAAAAAACGTAAAATTTGTTTAATTTTCGTTTAAAATCAGCATATTGATAAAAATCATACAATACCCATATTCCTGCTTTTCTATTTGACTTCATGACCTTTCATTTGCCATAGTAATTATTCAATATAAATATTTATATATTTCAACATTCCTTATTTTTATTCACTTTTTATTTTCACCAAAATAAAACATATCTGATTACTATTTTATAACAGAGGTTTTCATGACTAGGGAATTATTTTCTACTAATGAAATGAAAGTATTATTTGAAAAATTAGCATCCTTTACTTCTTATCCTGAAAATAAAGGCGTCACACGTTTAGCTTATACGCCAATAGACCAATCTGCACATCAATACATGATAGATATCATGCAAAAAGCAGGCTTTATCGTACGCCAAGATGCAGTCGGTAATATCTTTTGCCGATTGCCGGGAAAAAATCCCGATTTACCCGCCGTTGGAACAGGTTCCCATCTCGATACCGTACCCAATGGCGGTGCATATGACGGCACCCTTGGTGTTGTTGCTGGATTTTATGCACTCATGCAATTTCAGCCGCAACAATTATCCCGATCCCTTGAGCTCGTGATTTTTAGAGCAGAAGAATCCAGTCGATTTGGTTTTTCATGTATTGGTAGCAAAGTGTTACTTGGAAAAGTCGACCGTGAAAAATGGTCACTCAATCGCGATGACGATGGACGTAATTTTTTCGACGTACTTGATAGCCTTGGCTACCCAAGCCAAGATATTGAACAGTGCCAATTAACCGATGATACCTATTCTGCGTTTATTGAGATGCACATTGAGCAAGGTCGACGTCTTGAGCTAGCAGGAAAACCCGTAGGAATTGTTAACGGTATTGCCGCCCCCACCCGATTCCAAGTGCAAGTGACGGGGCATGCCGACCATTCCGGAGCAACCCCCATGTACCAGCGCCATGATGCTTTAGTGGCGAGTGCGGCTATCATCAGTGATCTCAACCGCGCTGCATGCCGAGAAGCCGTCTGGGGAACTGTCGGCACGATTGGAAAACTCAATGTTTATCCAAACTCCATGAATGTGATCCCCGGAGAAGTGAATTTCTTAGTCGATATCCGCGGTATTGAGTCAGAAAGTATTGCTCGTGTTGCCAATCACTTGAAAAATTCCATTAAAAAGTCTGAACAAGACAACGATGTTTCCATTCAACTTCGTGAAATTTCTGCCGAAGCTCCAGTGAAATTAGATAGCAATATTTGTCACCTAATTGAGCAACTCTGTATTGAACACAACATCGACTATATGGCCATGCTAAGCGGTGCAGGGCATGACTCCATGAACCTCGCCCAACGATTTCCGACCGCAATGATTTTTACACCATCAAAAGAAGGCATAAGCCATCATCCCGATGAATTCACCGACTTCGACGATATTATCGTTGCCGCCAATCTATTGAAAGACACGCTATATGCCTTAGCGAAATAAAAAAAGCCGCTGGGATATTCCTTTCCCAGCGGCTTTTCTCTATCACTTAACTACCTAGCACTTAAATACCTATCAATTTAAATTACATTAAGGACACTAAACATCCGGTATACAGCTGATAGGCTGTTAACATCTGTTTCTCATCAAAATCAAAGTTAGCTTGGTGATGCCCCGCGGTTCTGTCCGCACCCACAACGAAATACAGTGATTTACCACCATGGCGCTGAACACGCTTAGCCAAAATTGTCGCATCTTCACTGCCACCAAATGGTCGAGTTGCAACCGCTGTTAATTCAGCATGTTGTCCCACCACACTTGCCAGAGTATCAATCAGTTCTTGGTCATTGGTTAAATCCACCGCTTCCCCCATCACTTCACTTTCCATTTCTAATTGGAAGCTATGTGCGGAGCCTTCAGCCATGCGAATGGCATTTTCGCTCATAAAGCGGTTAATTTCTTCGTTTTCCCCACGCACTTCTACCTGCATTTGGGCATACGATGGCGTGACATTACGCCCTTCCCCTGCATTCAACACCCCAACATTAATGCGTGACATGCCTTTACCGTGTCGTGAGATGCCTAGCATTTGCGTTGTTGCATGACAGGCGCCCGCTAATGCATTACGACCTAATTCAGGTTCAGCTCCCGCATGGGAAGGTGCTCCTTTGAAACGAAAATCCAACTTAGTGGTGCACAAGAAATGGGTAGGGTTAATCACAATTTCACCGCTATTGGCGATAAATCCCAGGTGAGCCCCTAAGAAGTAATCAACATCATCCACGATCCCACTTTCAGCCATCGCTCTTGCACCACGAACCCCTTCTTCAGCAGGTTGGAATAACAATTTTACCTTGCCAGATAAGCTGGCTTTATTTGCCACTAGCCAATGGGCAACAGCTAGACCAATTGCAATGTGTCCATCATGACCACAGGCATGCATCTCACCAGGGTGGCAAGAACTAAAATTATCATTTTTTGGGCGATGAGTTTCTTGGGTACTCTCCGTCACCCCAACACAGTCAATATCGAAGCGTAGTGCAATTGTCGGACCGGCTTTACCACTATCAAAAATAGCAACGCATCCCGTTAGTTCCTGCATTTCAGCTAACAGATCTTCATTCACTTGGTGTTTTCTTGCAACCGCTAAACCTTTCTCAACCACGTTTTGTTGGCGTCCAAAAGCGTATTCAGGATTAATCACCTGTGGACCCACTTTCACGTCTAAACCTAAGCCACGCAGTTCTTCAACAATTTTCGCGGTCGTTAAAAATTCAGACCAACCAATCTCTGGATATTGATGGAATTCACGACGCCATTCGGTCAATTTTTCTAATGTGATGTTCGACATGTTATCTCCTTACAATTAAAGCATGATGAGCGCAATAAAGATCACCCCAACAATCATGCCGGGCGCAGTACGCTTAACAATTTCCATCGGGTTAACATTGGCTAAACCCGCACAAACGATAGCTGCACCCGCTAACGGTGACATGGTTCTACCCAAGGCGCCAGAAATTGCAGATGCCATTCCCAAATCAGGAATTTCGTAACCAAATTGCTGAGCAAACGGCGTGACAGTTTCATTGAAAGCAAATGCCGCTGCATCGCCTGAGCCCGTAATAATCCCCATTAAGAATGGACCCAAAGTCCCTCCCCAACGTGCAAATTCAGGAGAATGGATCAGAAAACCAATAAAAGAATCAATTAAACCAGATGCTTTTAAGCCCGCAGAGAATACTGCAGCTGCAATGATAATCCCGAGGACATCCCCATAAGCATTCCCCATTCCTTTAAAGAACTCTTTCGTGATCGTAGAAGGGTTAGTGCGGGTAATCACTAATGCATAAATAGCCCCGATCACCATCGCTGCGGGTACGCTGATTTGATAAGCTTTCAATGCATCCATGAACGGAAGAATCAATAAAATCAACGGAATAAAAGGTGCTGTTGCATACAGGTAATTTGGCTGCTCTGCCGGCGTATTTGGCTCAGTTCCCGCAGCGCCATTCACCTCTACCACGGCTTTCATGTTGTACTCTTTTTTCACCAACGCGACGACCGCTAACGAAACAGCTGCGATACCCCCCACCGATAAACTGTATGGTCCATGGCGAGCAATTAAGTCAACAATACTCATATTCGACATTTGTGCCACAAATGGGTTATGAGACAAACCTGGACTCAACATAGAACCGATAGTACCGCACAGCACGGCACCGCCAGCAATAGCAGGATGAATACGTGCAGCAATCAACAATGGAATTAATGTTGCACCTACCGCAGCGGCACACCCTGCCGCAGAAGGAATTGCAATATTAATGAAGAAGGTCAATACAACGGCGGCGGGGATCAAGAAAAAACCTAATCGTGTTAAAACCTTAGATAACACAAGCACTAAGTGTTTATCACACTTGGTATATTTCATGACATAGGCAAAACCCATACTGGAACAAATGGCTTGAATCAGAGGGGCTGAAACCATACGCTCACTAAATGCATTTAAGGCATCCATTGGCACAAGGCTGACAATACACAGCACCAGCCCCGCAGCAATTAACACCATTCGGGTTTCATATTTTTTTATTAAAAGATAAATTGTAACAACAATAATTAATGCCGCGATAATTTGTATTATCATGACTGCACCTCTTTTATCCCTGGATAAATAGATAAGAAAAACAAAATGAAGAGTAATTTTTAATTGGTGATTCATTGTGAGCTTTAATGGCTTTATTTAATTGAGGGATATCAATTTTAATTCCCTATTTTAAAATTAACCGTCATTTTGTGATCCACACAATGTTTATCATAAAAAAATCCACCAAAAATTAAAAATATCCTTTAAAAACATAGCTATGAATAACGCAAAGTAAACATTAAGTTTCGTTAAAATAACGATAAAATTAACGTCTTTATCATTTTTTTAAAATTAGAACGATTTTTTCAAACTTCATTTATTTAATATAAAACCATTAATTTTAGTAAATAATAAAAATTATATATTTGACTATTAAATTGGATTTAAATCATTCCTTACAAAGATATTGAAGTAATAAATCCCACATAACAAATTAAAAGAGTAGTTATAAATAAATATAAAAACCAACTTGCCTATAATATTTGTTTGCGTAAATATAAATAAAAATAGCAATGTATTAAAATCCACATGATCGGAAGTCTTTTATTTTTATTTTACGCTTATTTTATTGTATTGAGAGTCATTTTCATTTCGTCCTTGCTTTGTCATTTTATTCATTCACTCGATTTATTATCGCTTCATCCCCCACCCACCAACCATGCTCACTAGAGTAAAAAATGCGCAAAAACACCATTCATTAATTCTTTTTAAGCATGTATGAAATCGTTTGCTTTTTATTTTTACGGCTATAAACTGCGTCGGATTTTTTGGCTAGAGAAAAGCAACAGGAGGTCATTGTGTCCGGCGATAAAAATTATAGTCATGAGCCAGTACCCATATCCGCGCGAAAAGGCGGGCTCGCATTAACCTTTGTAATGCTGGGTTTAACGTTCTTTTCCGCCAGCATGTGGACCGGAGGCGCTCTCGGTACCGGTCTTAGTTTCAACGATTTCTTCCTCGCAGTTCTCATTGGTAATCTTATTCTTGGTGTCTACACCGCCTTTCTTGGTTTCATTGGTTCAAAAACCGGCTTAACAACCCACCTTCTTGCTCGTTATTCATTTGGTATCCGCGGCTCTTGGCTCCCTTCATTCTTACTTGGCGGTACACAGGTCGGCTGGTTCGGCGTTGGTGTTGCTATGTTTGCCATTCCCGTCGGTAAAGCTACAGGCTGGGATATCAACTTACTGATTGGTATTTCCGGTATTTTGATGACCATCACCGTGTTCTTCGGAATCTCGGCATTAACCGTTCTGTCAATTGTTGCTGTTCCTGCTATTGCTATCTTAGGTAGCTACTCTGTGTATCTTGCCGTCACCGATGTCGGTGGCTTAAGCGCACTGCAAACCGTTAAACCTGCCCAACCTATCGATTTTAACCTTGCGCTCGCCATGGTGGTCGGTTCGTTTGTCAGCGCCGGAACGTTAACCGCCGACTTCGTTCGCTTCGGGCGCAAACCAAAGATCGCGGTACTGGTTGCCATTGTGGCGTTCTTCTTGGGTAACTCACTCATGTTTATCTTTGGTGCTGCGGGTGCCGCTTCCCTCGGTATGGCAGACATCTCTGATGTGATGATCGCGCAAGGGCTGCTCATTCCTGCGATTATTGTGCTTGGTTTAAACATTTGGACCACCAATGACAATGCGCTATACGCTTCCGGTTTGGGCTTCGCAAACATCACGGGTTTATCCAGTAAAACATTATCCATTATCAACGGCTTAGTGGGCACACTCTGCGCACTGTGGCTGTATAACAACTTTGTCAGCTGGCTGACCTTTTTATCCTCAGCCATTCCACCGATTGGTGGCATTATCATTGCGGATTACTTAATGTATCGTCATCGTTATGCCACTTTTGACATGAGCAAAATGCGCGATGTGAATATCAGTGCGTTAATCGCTGTTGCTGCGGGCGTTGCCGCAGGACATTGGTTACCGGGGATTGTCCCTGTGAACGCTGTGCTTGGCGGTGCTATCTGCTACGCCATCCTAAATCCACTATTGAATCGCGTGCGCGCCACTAATTCGGAGATGACCCGTGCTTAATCAACACATTCAACATATCCACAATGTCCGTTTGCCTGAACGTGAAGGTCTGTGGCGAATCGATATTGAAAATCAGCAAATCAAAGCTATCGTTCCTCAGCCCGCAGGTGAAGTATTAGCCAACAGCCTAGACGGCGAAGGCGGCTTAGCTATTCCACCGTTTGTTGAGCCACACATCCATTTGGATACGACCCAAACCGCTGGGCAGCCAAATTGGAACCAATCGGGTACGCTGTTTGAAGGAATTGAACGTTGGGCTGAGCGCAAAGCGATGCTGACCCATGACGATGTGAAAGAGCGCGCTTGGCAAACTCTAAAATGGCAAATTGCTAACGGTATCCAACATGTTCGTACCCACGTTGACGTTTCCGATGCCACTTTAACGGCACTGAAAGCCATGCTGGAAGTGAAAAAAGAAGTTGCGCCGTGGGTGGATATGCAAATCGTTGCCTTCCCACAAGAAGGGATCATGTCCTATCCAAACGGCGAAGAGCTATTAGAAGAAGCATTACGCTTAGGCGCCGATGTTGTCGGCGCCATTCCGCACTTTGAATTCACTCGTGAATATGGCGTGGAATCACTGCATAAAACCTTCGCTCTGGCACAGAAATACGACCGTTTAATCGATGTTCATTGTGATGAAATTGATGATGAACAGTCACGCTTTGTTGAAACCGTTGCCGCTCTCGCTCACCGTGAAAATATGGGCTCACGCGTCACCGCTAGCCATACCACAGCCATGCACTCATACAATGGGGCTTATGCATCCCGTTTATTCCGTCTGCTGAAAATGTCTGGCATTAACTTTGTCGCCAACCCATTAGTGAATATTCACTTACAAGGTCGTTTCGATACCTATCCAAAACGTCGTGGGATCACCCGTGTCAAAGAGATGCTCTCTGCCAATATTAATGTCTGCTTCGGTCATGACGATGTATTCGACCCGTGGTATCCACTGGGTACAGCCAATATGCTGCAAGTGCTGCACATGGGACTGCATGTTTGCCAATTGATGGGTTATGGTCAGATTAACGATGGTCTCAAACTGATTACTGAGCACAGTGCAAAAACACTGAACTTACAAAACTACGGTATCAATGAAGGGAAACGTGCCAGCCTACTGATCCTGCCTGCTGAAAACGGTTTTGATGCAGTTCGTCGCCAAGTGCCTGTACGTTACTCCATCCGTGATGGTCGCGTTATCGCCACCACACAGCCTACCGTCACCCAGATTCAACTCGACGACGTCGAAACCATCCGTTACGGCTATCAGCCACATAGCGGAAACTAAGTTTTATCCCCCAACACGGGGCTTATTGAGCCTGCAATCAATGAGAACCCCGTGTTGTTTCTTCCTATTGGTCTTTCACATCGCATCTTAGGACTAAATTCCTAGCCATTTCTTTAACGTTAAAATTTCTTTAAGATGAAATAAAATTAAGTCAAATAATGTCATTGTTAGGTTGCCATGAGAATACTATTAATTGAAGATCACCTAAAAACGCAAGGTTGGGTCAAAAATGGTTTAGAAGAAGCCGGATTTCTTGTGGATGTCGCTGATGATGGTCGCGATGGACTCTATTTTGCCTTAGAAAACAATTATCAATTAGTGATCCTCGACATCATGCTGCCGGGTATGAATGGCTGGGAGATTTTAAAGATCCTACGCACAGCTAAAAATATTCCGGTCATTTGTCTCACGGCTCGAGATGCTGTTGATGACCGGATTAAAGGTTTAGAGCTCGGCGCCAATGACTATCTTGTTAAACCGTTTTCATTTTCTGAATTATTAGCACGGGTTAAAAACCAATTAAAAGTTAACCAGCCCGTCTCAACCACCATGACCATTGCAGATCTCAAAATTGACTTAACTCGCCATGAGGTTGAGCGTGGTGGACAAAAAATTATCCTAACCCGACAAGAGTTTTCCTTATTACTGTTTTTTGTCCTACATTGCGATGAAATTTTACCGAGAACTTTAATTGCTAGCGAAGTCTGGGGGATCGATTTTGACAGTGATACCAATATCATCGATGTCGCCATCCGTCGATTGAGAAAGAAAATTGATGATGAGTTTGAAATTAAGCTTATCGAAACCATCCGCGGGATGGGGTATCGCTTAAATAGGCCAATAGAATGAAAAAGAAGTCACTTCGCTTTAAACTTATTTCTCTGTTTATCATTTTGATGGTTGCTAATGCCGGTGTAGTGACATGGATTTTGTATCATTCACTCAAAAATGAATTATCTGAGCAAGATAACAATTTATTGGTTAACCGTGCGGAACAGCTTGCCAAACTCATCGCAGGTGGCATTGATATCAAAACGCTTCCCATGTATTTCCAAAGTATGATGGACATGCGCCAAGACTTGATTCAAATTTCTGATACAACAGGGCATATACTGGTCACCACCAATCGAGAATTACTGGATACGCAACCGCTTCAGTTAGTCAATCTTGAACAACTCAATATCAATGCCATCAACCATTGGCAAACCGCTCAAGGTATCCCCATTTCCGCAGTTTATTTCGCGATGAATTCCCCAATAGGGCCGCTCCATGTGGTGCTTGGTAAAGTCTCCGTCGACCGCAGCGGCGTATTGACCCAGTACCTCACCCAAAGCTTACTTATTTCTGCCTTATCGATTTTGCTAATGGGTCTGCTCAGTTTATGGCTCTTGAAAAAAGGCTTATCCGATATTCAGGCATTGAGCCAGATCACGATCAAAACGGATGTTCATGCGTTGAATGATCCGATCGATATTGATCAGCTACCACAGGAGTTGAAAGTGCTGGGCGAGTCAATGAACACCATGCGCCAACAGCTAAAACACGATTTTGTTAAGCTCACTCAATTTGCCGATGACTTGGCGCATGAGCTGAGAACCCCCATCAATGCTATTCGGGTGCAAAATGAAATTACACTCCAGCGCTCACGTAGTGTTAGTGAATATGAAATGATGATTGTCAGTAATATTGAGGAGCTCGATAAACTGGCGAAAATGATCCAAAGTTCCTTGTTTATTGCCCGTGCTGAAAATAAAAACATTACCTTAAATCGAGAGAGTCTTTCTCTATATTCAATCGTTAACGATGTTTATGAGCTCTTTTCCGCGTATGCGGAAGAGAAACAAATTGAGCTCTATTGCGAGCCTTCATCCATAACGATTGATGCTGATCCTGTATTACTCAGCCGAGTTTTTGTGAATATCGTATCCAACGCGATTAAGTATTCGCACTCAGGCACCCGCGTTGTTACCCAAATTATTGCCCTGCCGCAACAACGGGAAATTAACATTACCAACCAAGGCGAACCGCTACAAAATAGTAATGAGATTTTCACCCGTTTTTGGCGCGGAGATAATGCCAGAACCACGGAGGGAACTGGGCTGGGGCTGGCGATTGTCAAAGCCATTGTTGAACTGCATGGCGGCTCAGTTAGCTTTGAACACCATGCAGGTACCAGCACTATTACGCTAAAGTTTCCTACAATTAAGTAAGATGACAAATTTGTCATCTTACTGTCAGCCACTTTTATCGCGCTTTCGGTATAACTGATTTCATTCCTCTTTTTGCTATGGAGCGCATGATGAAAAAGTTACCTAAAATTCCCGCCACTCACATCACGGATGAATCTGTCTTTTTTATGAAACGCCGACAGTTGCTTAAAGCCTTAGGCGTTGGGGCTGCGGGTTTAACCATTGCGACGAATGCAAATGCGGGGCTCTTTTCATGGTTTAATGATGACACCCCAGCAGCTCCTACGGTGCCAAGAAAAGTGCTGACATTTACTCAGCCTACCGAATTTCAGTCATCCTTAACGCTCACCCCTGAAGATAAAGTGACGGGTTATAATAACTTTTATGAATTTGGGCTGGGTAAATCTGATCCTGCCGAGAATGCCCATACTTTAGTCACAGATGAGTGGACGGTAACCATTGATGGCGAAGTGAATCGCCCCCTCACTCTTAATTTAGATGACATCAATACTAAGTTCCCCTTAGAGGAGCGTATCTATCGTATGCGCTGCGTTGAGGCTTGGTCGATGGTCATCCCCTGGATTGGCTTTCCTCTAGCAAAATTATTGGCGTTAGTCGAACCCACCAGTAAGGCCAAATATGTGGCGTTTGAAACCCGCTATGCCCCCGAACAAATGCCAGGACAAAAAAGCCGCTATGTTGGCGGAGGCTTAGACTACCCTTATGTTGAAGGATTGCGCTTAGACGAAGCCATGAATCCACTGACTCTACTTGCTACTGGCGTTTATGGGAAAACATTACCCAACCAAAACGGTGCGCCGATCCGGTTGGTCGTCCCGTGGAAATATGGCTTCAAGGGGATTAAATCCATTGTCAAAATTCGCCTTACTGAGCAAATGCCGGATACCACATGGAACCTATCCGCCCCGAGTGAATATGGCTTTTTTGCCAACGTGAATCCAGATGTTGATCACCCTCGTTGGTCACAAGCGACCGAGCGTTTTATTGGTGCAGGAGGCTTAGGTCAAGTCACCCGCCAGCCTACATTGCTGTTTAATGGATATGGCGACCAAGTGGCAAGCTTATATCAAGGAATGGATTTGCGGAGATACTATTGATGCCCCAAGACAGTAGGCTAATCGTTGCATTAACCAAAGGGAGCTTTCATCTGATTGCACTGCTCCCTTTGGCATGGCTGATTTTTTTAATCGACGCTCAACGACTTGGCGCTGATCCTGCTAAAGATATTCAACATTTTACGGGAATAGCCGCTTTACGTTTGCTGCTCATTATCGTGCTAATTCCACTGGCTGCGAGGTTATTGCGATTTACTGCCCTGTTTCAAGCGCGAAAATTACTGGGATTATGGTGTTTTTTCTGGGCTGTACTGCATTTAACTAGTTATCTATTATTGGAGATTGGCATCAATAATTTGGCGTTATTTTTCGATGAGATTTTTTCGCGGATCTATTTAGTGATTGGCGCCACTGCTTGGCTATGCTTATTTTTAATGGCGGTGAGTTCGTTCAACCGCATACGAATGAGCCTCGGCGTATGGTGGAAAAGAATTCACATGCTGCTTTATCCAACGCTATTACTCGCACTTTGCCACTATGCTTTATCATTAAAAACCCTAACGCCTGAGCCATTTATCTATTTAGGGTTAGTGGGTAGTGCGTTCGCTTACCGTATTTGGATCCAACAAAAACAGCAGATCAAACCTTAGGATAAGTTGGCGACCGCCAAGATCGCTAACCAATTCATCAGCGATAAAAAATCAGCTTTTTATCTGCTTCAATATTCATCGAATCTTGCCAAGCCACCAGCGTTAAGTGAGCAAGCTTGCTCAGCCCAACATAAAATGGAGAATTGCCTTTTTCCTGCATTTTCTCTAAATAGAGCAAGCCCCATGGCAAAATATGTTTCCCCAGTAATTCGGCGAGTTTTTCGGGTTGATGCTCTGCCACCCAAGCCACCATCATCATCAGTAAGCCAAAATGGTCTTCGGGTTCATTCTGAGTGAGATGAATATCAATTTGATTTGCTTGCATCCATTCGCGCAGTTGTAAGGTTGATTCCCCGAAAAGTACATTTTCTTTATCTAACCAGACCGAACCCCAAGGTGGCGAAGGGAGTGCGTAAGGACCGATAAAAAGGCGTTGGTATGCTTCATCCAGTGTTTCGTCATCACGTTGAACCACTGCCATTTCTGTCGCTATTGCCTGTTTTTGCTCTTCAGACCCATAATGCCAGTCTGACACCCACTCACCTGATGCCAGTAATTCGATAATGTCAGGCACCTGATCAGGAGAATAATAGAATGCCGCACCAAGGATCCGAGCTGTAACGGAAATATCATTTAAAGCGAGTTCGTTCATGGTGTGTAATCCACTGTTTATTTATTGTTTGGCTTATTATTAATAAAAAATTATAAATAAAAAGGCTTAGCAAAACATTTTGCTAAGCCTCATACAGACAGACTTAATTAACTGCCATACCAACGGTCATGTGCAGACCATAGAACACACCGCGTCCGATAATCTCACCTGCCAGTACGAACAAAGTCCCTATGCCTAAATTAGCAACAGAGGGATTACGTCTCGCAATTAACGGCATGACCCAGCAACCCAAGCCCATCGCAATGGCGACAATCTTAATATCCATTAAGAAACCGTAGTCAGGGACTAAATCCGTTGCTTTTTGGACTGCAGTTTCAATGCTCGCCAAATCAAACCCTTGAGAAATTGCCACTGCTGCACTCACCAACAACGCCACTGCACTCAATGCAGGAAGACGGCGAATACATTGTAGGTCAAACCCAGCCACGCGCAGCAGCAATGCCGCAAGGATTGGTCCACCCAAGAATGCCGTTAACACGAAGTTGATCATGGTGTAGCTGTTATTCCACGTTGGTACCGTTGGGATTTGGTACACACGAGAGGTCGCGACCACAAAAATAGCCGCTAATACCGCCACTACCACTAGCCACAGTTTGCCTAATGTCGCAGGCATTTTGTTTAACACAGCCAACAACCAATACAAGCCTCCAAAGGCAAAGAAGATTGCACCACTGGCAATTTCATTACTCAATGAAGACGCACCTAAACGGTTAAACGCATTAAATGCACGCAGTGGTGTGCCCATGTGCATCGTCGATAATAAGAAACCGATGCCCATTAAGACCCACAAACCGAACATACTGTAATGCACTTTGCGGTTAAGTTCAGTGGATAATTTGCCACTTAACAACACCGCTGCCATCACAATAAATGCACCTGCAACACTTTGACCAATGACCGTAAAAAACATCAATGGCCATTCATGAATTCCCGCTCCCATATTAGACTTCCTCCGGGTTAGCCAGATGTCCCGTGGTATCACCGACAGGTTTGCTATTGGCATTCAATTTTAAAACGATATTTGGATGAGTGTACTCCGCTGACGGTAACGGTGCGATTTCCGCTAAATCGCCATATTTGGCGCGTAGCTCTTCAATCGGTGCCATATCCAGTGCACGCAGTGGGCAAGATTCCACACAAATTGGTTTTTTGCCTTCTGCAACACGCTCATAGCAACCGTCACACTTAGTCATGTGACCTTTGACTTGGTCAAACTGAGGAGCACCATAAGGGCATGCCATACTGCAATAGCGGCAACCAATACACACTGCTTCATCGACCACGACAAACCCGTCTTCGCGCTTATGCATTGCACCACTCGGACATACTTTGGCACACGCTGGGTCGTCACAGTGGTTACAAGAGATGGACAGATAATACGCAAAGACGTTTTGCCCATACACACCATCTTGCTCAGTCCAATCACCACCCGCATATTCATAAATACGACGGAAATTCACTTCTGGAGATAAATTTTTAAAGTCTTTGCACGCTAACTCACAGGTTTTGCAGCCAGTGCAACGACTTGAATCGATATAAAAACCATATTGCGTTGACATATCTGGCATCCTTAAGCTTTCACAACTTCAACAAGATTCGAGTGTGATGGGTTCCCTTTCGCCAATGGCGATGGACGTTGAGTGGTCAGCACGTTAATGCTGCCCGCATGATCAACGCGGTTACCATCTGGGTCATACCATGCCCCCTCACCCAACCCCACTACACCTGGTAAAATACGTGGTGTGACTTTGACTTTGACACGCACTTCGCCGCGGTCATTGTATACGCGGACTAAATCCCCATGTTTCAGGTCGCGTTTTGCCGCATCTTGTGGGTTGATCCATAACTCTTGAGGACAAGCCGCTTTCAATACATCCACGTTGCCATAGGTTGAGTGGGTACGTGATTTATAGTGGAAGCCCGTCAACTGTAATGGGAATTTTTCCATTAATGGGTCGCCGTATTGCTCAAACCCAACGGAATAGACTGGCAATGGATGGATCACATCCCCCTCTTCCAATTCCCATGAATTTTGCAGCTCAGCTAATTGCGCGGAATAGATCTCAATTTTGCCTGATGGTGTCGTTAATGGATTCGCGATTGGGTCTTCACGGAAACTTTGGTAAGCCACATGGTGACCTTTCGGATCCCGTTTTTTGAAGATCCCTTGTTCGCGGAACTCTTCAAACGTTGGCAACTCAGGTAATGCCGCACGAGATTGTTCGTATAAATGGCGCAACCACTCTTCTTGGGTACGATTTTCAGTGAACTGTTCACCGACACCCATACGTTTGGCAATTTCGCTGGTCATTTCATAGATATTGCGGCTTTCAAAACGAGGTTTGATAGCTTGGTCGGCAAAAATAACGTAGGACATGTTGCCTGCGGACGCATCCATACAGAAATCCATTTGCTCCGATGCAGTGCAGTCTGGCAGTAAGATATCCGCATATTTTGCAGAGGCGGTCATGTGGTTATCAATCACCACAATCATTTCGCACTTAGACTCATCTTGTAGGATATCGTGAGTACGGTTAATTTCTGAATGTTGGTTAACTAAACAGTTACCTGCGTAGTTCCATACCATTTTAATTGGCACATCCAATTTGTCTTTACCACGGACACCATCACGGGTAGCCGTCATTTCAGGACCACGCAGGATAGCGTCTGTCCACATAAACATCGAAATGCTGGTTTTGACTGGGTTAGTTAATGTCGGCATGCGGACAAACGGGATGCTGTAAGAACCTTCGCGTGCCCCCGTGTTACCACCGTGAATACCAATATTACCCGTGAGAATCGCTAACATAGAGATCGCACGGGAAGTCAGCTCACCATTAGAACGGCGCTGAGGTCCCCAACCTTGCACAATGTAAGCCGGTTTTGCGGTACCAATCTCGCGTGCTAATTTCACAATACGCGCAGCGGGAATACCAGTGATCGATGCAGCCCACTCAGGCGTTTTCGCTTGACCGTCAGGTCCTTCCCCTAAGATATACGCTTTATAATGTGCATTTTTGGGTGCGCCTGCTGGCATCGTAGTTTCGTCATAACCTACGCAATATTTATCTAAGAACGGCTTGTCGACTAAGTCTTCTTTAATCATGACATAAGCAATGGCATTCACTAATGCCGCATCCGTCCCCGGACGAATTGGGATCCATTCATCCTCACGCCCTGCACCCGTATCTGTATAGCGAGGGTCGATGATGATCATTTTCGCATTCGATTTTTCGCGAGCCTGCTCAACATAGTAAGTCACCCCACCGCCACTCATACGCGTTTCGCCTGGGTTATTACCAAACATCACCACTAATTTAGAGTTTTCGATATCAGATGGGCTGTTGCCGTCTGCCCAGCCACCAAAGGTGTAGTTCAGACCCGCTGCAATCTGTGCAGTACTGTAGTCACCGTAATGGTTTAAGTAACCACCACAACAGTTCATCAGACGCGCAATTAAAGTCGCTCCCGGTGGCCATGATTTTGTCATGGTGCCGCCCAGAGTACCTGTGCCGTAATTCAGGTAAATGGACTCATTACCGTAGTCTTTGATTAAGCGTTTCATGTTATCCGCGATAACATCGAACGCTTCTTCCCAACTGATTCGTTTAAATTTACCTTCACCGCGTTTGCCCACACGCATCATTGGGTAGCGTAGGCGATCTGGGTTATAAACGCGGCGACGCATTGAGCGTCCACGTAAACAAGCTCGGACTTGATGCAGTTCTTCATATACGTCATTACCGGTATTATCCGTTTCAACGTATTTGATTTCACCGTCCACCACATGCATACGCAATGGACAACGGCTTCCGCAGTTTACCGTGCACGCACTCCAAACAACTTTTTCATTCCCTGATGGTGTCGATGTTTTTTGCTCTGTTTCCGCTGAGGCACTGAACGGAAGGGAAAATCCTCCCGCTGCTGCGGCTAAACCTGTCACGGCACCCGCTTTCACAAAGCCGCGACGGCTAAGAGGAGCAAAAATAGCAGCTTTCTCTTTTATATTGGCCATATATAACTCGCTCACTTAAATTGCAATTGCTTAAAATAATAAAAAGTTTTTTTCGCTAAAATAATGATTAAGAAAATGTATTCTCTGGGCTATTAGCAATAACACCACTAGCCACATGATTAGAGGTAATTAGAATTTTTTATTGAATTAATAATATCAATCGCGGAATTTGAGAGGTTGTTTTACATCAACAAAGCTGTTGGTAATCAATATAGTGAACTACTTTTTGCCGCTTAACTCGTGGCTGATTCCGGGAATTCGTTATGCATTAGAATATATAACTCGGAGTTTTGTAATATATAAAACCTTAATTTCAAATGATTATAAAAAATAATACTCTTAAAATTTTATTGTTTTAGATTTCCTCTTATGATGGTCTTTCTGGTGTTTATTAGAAGTCTGAAGACAATAAATGAAAATGAAAATCAATTTCATAATTGATTTTTAAACATATTCAAAATACAAGAATGAGATATTTTCATTCAAAAATAAATTTGACTTATTAGCACTCATTCTCTTTAGCACTAAAACTAAGCAGAATTTAATCTAATTAAAAATCACACCAAAACAGCACTACTCACAGTTACCTACGGCGTAATATTTATCAAAAATAACAATGTACTTGCGACTTTTTTTAGATAAACGCGCATCTTGATACGTTTGATTAGGTAGCAAGTAAAGAACGTAAGGCTCGGTATCATCCTCTGCATTGCAATTGTTATGCAGCAATACTCTAAAATAAGTATTCCCTGTATTTTTCAAAATGCCTGCATTTTGGTCGAGAGTGTACTTAAAATCAGGCTGTTTGGGTCTCACGACGAAGTACGTTTCTAAACTCACCGTTGGGTAAAACAGCGGCTGTTTACGCTGCTCTTTATCATTCTGCATTTCAAGCGGTGTTTCACTGATGATAATTTTGTAATAGCGCTCTTGGTTATCTTCCGCTCCGCGATAAAAAATTTTAAAAAATTCCTGCTCTCCCGGTAATAGGATTTTCTTGAGTGGTGTAAAGATGATTTCACCATCATGAATCGCGCGTCCTTGTTCATGACTACCCGGTTTATCAATCTGATATGCGCTGAAACTGTACAAGTTGGTTTTTTTGGTATCGTTAATATAAGGCTTAGAAAAGAATTCGCCCTCGGAGTCCATCGAAGAAATATCCGAGCTAATGTAGAGTGCATGAGCGCTGCCATTGAATGAAAATAGCATGCTGAGCAATAAGAATTTCAGCAAAGAATTGAATGTCATATTTAACCTGTTAGCGCTGAAGAAAAAGGCGACTTAAGATTAAATAAATCGCCTCAAAGGTGAATCATATTTAATGAATATCGGGTCCCGTCCAGATGGCTTTTACTGTCACGGTGCCGCTTGCCGAAACGGTCCCTAACCAATCAATTCCATCCAACGTAAAGAATGAGTTCGCTTCATTCATTGGAAATGATAAATCTAAATTCGTGCGATAAAACGAGCCTAAATCTTCATTCGGTTTTGCCCACGGAGTCTCCTCCCATAACGCATTTTTGAGGGAGATCTCGTTGCTATCGCAGCTGGCTCGGTAAGACTCTAAGCTTCCCGTGTAATTTTTAAATGACAAATACGCCGAAAACGGGACTTGCAGTTTGTCATCATTCGAACTAAATAAGCAGTACGATTGCCCTTTTAGCGTCGTGCTCGGTCCATCCACTGCTGCCGTAATTGAATCTGCCTGCCTTGGTCCGCTGGTCGTCACAATATAATTAAATTCAATTGGCGGCTCTTCATTTCCCACTTTCCCTGTTTTCGATTGATTCGGGTTAAAGTCAGCAGGGATAATACTTATCCCATAATCCCGCGGTTTAAGAATAAGGGTATTGGACGGTGTGAACTCATAATAACCAGATTGAGGTACCGCTGAGTTAGTAAATGAAAACGTAAAAAACTCTTGGCTATTTTTAAAATCAACATTGGACGATACCAACCGCTTCAAAAACGTATTGGATAGAAATATCGATACATTCTTATTATTGCCTTTAAAGTAATAGCTCGCTGGGTAAGTTGTATTGTAATAATACCAACTATTACTCCCGTCATCAGGACCAATCAATATCGTGTTAGCAGCGGGTACAAACGGAATCAATGTACTATTAACCTTTAAACTCAACATAATATTGGCGAATATCTCCCCCTTTGTCTCATGATCGACAACTTGGCAGATAATCCCATTTTGATTTAATACGATACCGATTCTGCAAAATTGAGAACCTAATCCTAAAGTTGGATTTCCATTACTATCAATAAATATCTCTTGCAAAGCCCCCGTTGAAGTCAGCTTGATATGCCCAGATTTAGTAATATTGAATTCATGGGATGCGATAATCTGCCCGCCTACACTTTGGCAAGTTTCGCCTTTGCTTGGGTTATAATCGGTTTTTGTCATGCAAGATCTATAGCTATAACTTTCGGCAGTTCCTACCGGTAACTTAAGAAAGTATTGGTATGCAGAATCACTAAATATTCCCCGAGCATAGTAAGATTCCCCATTAATATTGCTTTGTACTATCTTGTATGCACCCTCTTTCCCAAGGTATTGCGCTGGCCAATAACCACTGTCGTCATTGCAATATCCTCGCATACACCTATTCCCAGTAAATGGTCTATCTATCTGAGAATTTTCTAACCAGATATCAACAAATTGGTTTGCCTGAATGGCCGTATTCACATACCCCATATAGCCCAAACTCAGCTGTAGCGATTTTGAGTAACGCGTATATTTGTTGGCACCTGAAAAACGGGGGTCCGTTGTTCTTGGTGTAATGAAATATTCGTCATCAACGTTATTTTCAATAAAAACATAGCTGTTAGTGACCGTGACAGCATGCGTTGCCGCGCTGAATAAAAAATTCAAAATAAAAGGGGCAACTATGAATATAAGAAATCTATTTCTCTTCATCGTTAAATTCTCATTATCTTTTCGCATAACTAGATTGCGGCTCACAAGTCACCTCACCGACCCATAAAGCACCGCGTGCTCCTTGTAGGTTTAAATCGGCTTCGCAGATCGTCTTCTCATCTTCTTGCAATAACGAAATCACGGGATAGCGCACATCAACGTCCATGGAGAATTCTCCATTTTTATCAGTTTTTGTTCGCCCAATATGGTTACGAATTGAGGCATATTTGATGTATTCGCCATCCGGTGATTTCAAACGACCAAACACTGTGACCAATTGACGAACCTCAGGTTGATAAAACGCGATATTGCCCGGATACAGCGTGACGGATTTATTGCGTCCAGAGACAATGTCAAAACTGTCTTTTGACTTCCCGTCATTCATTAACTGAATGTCATAATCTGAATAGGGTGACAGTGGAATAAAGGTATTTTTTCCGCTGATTGGGTAATTTTGCCCATTCACCTTCGCCGTCATGCTACCGCTACCTTGAATCTCAGAATTAATAATGACCCCTGACTTTCCTTGGTTGCCACTCGGTGTGATCATGCCATTGCTATACGCGACCGAACCGCGAGAGGTTAAGTTACCGTTCAGTCGATCGCCATCCGGTCGGTTAATCGTGACCGTACCCGAGTTATATTTCGTGTCATAAGAGGCGTAAGCCAGCGTCGAAAAATCCGAAGCACCATTATCTTTGTCACGCACTAACTTCGAGACCGAAATTCCCGCATTGGTGATCGGTGAGTTTTCAAAACTTTTGTTGGCATAGATATTGGCTTTCATATTACCGTTAGTGGAAGAAACACCCGTGCTTAACCACGTAGACAGCGGTAATGAGAAATCTAAATTCACATATTTTTCGTTGGTGCTGTTTTGATTATCATAGTGATAACGTTGTACACCCGCTCTGAGTCCAACCGTTCCATACCGCCCAGAAAACAGCGTATTCGAATATTCATAGTTAATTGAATCACTGCCTACGCGACGGTCTTTCGTATTACTGATCGTGAATGAACCGGTTCTATCAACAATTTTGTCGAAGTTAACTGTCGCGCCATAGGAATAGTTATCCGCATCGTAAAGCGGTAAATCCCCTTCAATCACGGTTCTTTCTCGTGATGCCCAAAAAGAACCATAACCGTCAGGAATACTGACAGAAATCGTACCGATGTTGCGATGGCTACCGTGGTTTTCCAGCATGCCCTGCCAAGAAAGCGAGATATAGTTATTAATCGATGCATTAATGCTCGTTTCTTGAACCAAGAATTTATCAAAACCATAGTTTGACATCTGAAAGCGTATGCCCGATAACACAGGGAAGCTATATGCAAATGACGCCCCCGCTAAATAGCTTTTCTCTGGAGCTTGGCTATGACGATCTTCACCACGGACATAATTTCTTTTATCGAAGTCAACATAACCCCCGTACATTTCCCAATTCAGTTTGTCGAAATTTCCTCCGATTGCCCCTAAGGATTTATTAATTGTCTGGTTTTGAGTGGTCACCACTTTCCCATCAACAACCGTTTCAATAGTGACGTCATAGATACCAAAAGGCAGCATACTGGTATCAATTTCAAAGTTACCCATTGGGAAGTTTTGGATGTTAAGGAGCTTACCTTGGCGATAAATACGAACTTCGCCAGGGCTATTTAAGAAGGCATAAATAGGGGTAAGTGACTGCTGTTTACTGTTGACGACACTCTCGGAGTTATTCCCGATAGTGACCGCATAAATTTTGCTACTGCTCAACGCAGTTAAGCTCGCAATGGATTGTAAATTCCACGTACTCATTAAACCCAATGCGACACGCAGCCCATTAAAGTCACGCTCATACATCGCTCGGTATAATTCAACATTGGCATTGGATTTTCCGATACTATAAGCCGAGGCATTAATATTAAAATGGTGTTCGGCTGCGGCAAATAGCGCGTCTAAATTGAAATAGCTACTGGAGCTATTTTTTGCATTTTTTACCTGACTTTGGAATACACCCAAATCATAGTTTGCCACTGCAGAGAGCGAATTAACGGATGAATCACCTAATACAGAATGCCTTGCACGCGTTTTAGGTGCAAATGCAGCTTTATCAACATCTAATGATAAATTAAATGATGATATGTTGAGTTTCAGTACGGCATTGTTATCAATAACGATGCCATTGGTATCATCGAAAATCGCATTTTGTTTATTTTCAATCTTCTCAACCAATAAGCTGTTCAGTTTTGGACCTTGCGTACTATCAATGAGTTGAATGCTCGATAATTTAATTTTACCTTGGTCAATGACAATAACGGCATCCGCGATTTTATCTTCGCTCTGGTTTTTTTTAGCATCATCACTTAATCGCAGGAAAACAGGCACCGACATCCCTTCTTCCAATGCACTCACAAATGCAGGAGGAATAATATATCCGCCAATTTTAATACTCTTCATCTCACTGGCATGAATGGTGTTTGAAAGAAAAATGCTTAATATTGATAAAGCAATAACACTCTTACGCATGATTAAAGTCCGTTATTAATTATTTGACAACAATGAAATCTCCTTTGTGCCAAATACCTACGCTAGATTTTTTATTATTAATATCGACAAACTGTAATTTCACAGCTAAATGCGGCATCAAGTAATAACGCTCCCGACAAATACCATCTACGCTGTATTTTTGTTTTTCAGGTAAGCAGGGCCCTGATGCCACCACACGAAACGAGCTATTTCCGATATTGGAGACTTGAGAATTTGTAAATTGATAATTAAATTTCTCAATTCTTGGTGCAACGACAAGAATCGTACTAATTGTTGCGGAGGTTGTCGCTGAGGCTGACTTTGTACTTTGCGTCACTCCACTTTCACCAATAGGATCATCTTTCCAATTTAGTCGGTAATATCTTTCTTTATCATCCTTAGGCCCTTGATAAATAATTTTAAACACATCTTTTGCTTGACCGGGTAAAATCAAGTTAGCAGGGGTTGATAATATTTCGTTGGGATCTGTAACCGGAATAACTTTTCCACCCTCAAGTGGCGAATCTATTTTTTCAATCGTTAAATTCACAAGTCTTGCCGTATTAACGGTATTTTCAATTTCTTTTGCTAATGAGTCTTCATCTGATGAAATTATCTCAGTGATATTTCCCACATTAACCGCAAAACTCATTTTCAGTGGGAGAATAGATAATAAAGCTAACGCTAATGTTATTTTCTTCATAATGATAAATTTTAAAAAATATAACGATAAAGATATTACTTCCTTATAGTATCCTTATCGTGAAAATTAGTTATTCACTAAACGGAATAATCAATTAAGGAGCTGGAGTGAACGTACCATCCCAAGTTGCAGTGAACTGAACTTTAACATCACCATCCCATGAACCATCGGTGAGTGCTTTAAAGTCTGTTGCTGAACCAGCAGCTTCTGCGCTTGCAATAACGAAAGTGAATTCACCACGGTCAGTTGCACGCTCTGAACCATTGTAGATACCATCAGCAGCTAAATTGTCTAAACCAGACGTTAAGCCTTTAGAAGTATCGATTAATACGGTATCAGTTGTTTTATTGAGATCTTCACCATTCCATTTAACACCAACAGTTAATTTAGAATCATCTGTTGTTCTTGCTAATGTGTTAGAAATGATTTTTGATGCTAATTTAAAATCTGTCGCACCTGATTGACCTTGAATAGCAATATCGAATGCGCCATTTTGCTGGTTAAAGCTTTTTTGGCCTTCTGCGTAATTAAACGTTAAGCTTTTTAATGGCGTAACAACTAACATACTTGTTGTGTCTTTAATTGCAGTCGCCTGCCATGTCGCGGTTGCTTGAGCAGTACGAGTCTCAGCATTAGCAACTGTAGCAAAGGAAGCAGCAATAATTGTTGATAGCAAAACAGATGCCATTTTTTTATTTAACATGTTGTTCTCTCTATTTAATATCCATGAAGAAAAAATTTAATTGCATAGCATAAAAAACACATTCATTGTGTGTTTTATAAAAAACAATCAAATTTCTATAGGATATGCTTAATAAAATAACCAGAATTAACTGATTATTTTATTTCTAATTTAAAAGGAAAAATTAGCAGTTATTGATGATGTTTTTTGTTGAATAGTCGCCCCAAGAAGTATATTTATTCATACTTCCTTTATTTTCTGTTCTTTTTTCAGATTCAGTATTTTTCTCGATATAATTAATGACATCAATCCATCGTTTATCTAAGACAATTAAAAAATGATCTAATTGTTCTAGGGTAATCGACGTAATTCCCATTTCATATCTTGATATTTGTTGCTGACTGATCCCTATTAATTTTGCCAGCTGCTTTCCCGTCATATTCTTTTCTTTTCGTGACTTTCTTAGAAACGCCCCTACTTGTCCACTAATTATATTAGATTTCATTAACCACCCTCCAATATAAAGAAAATATTTATTTAACTTTCATTTATAATAAATACATTAAAATAAGAGTAAAAACGTTTGTACCGATCGAACAATAGCCATTTGATAGGCAATGACTATCAAATATAATTTATCGATCGCTAGCAATTATTAAGATACAACCAAGGCGAGTACTCTCTATATGATAAGTACAATTAACTAACTGATATATAATAAGTAAAAATTTATTTACTTAATTTAATATATTAGTAATTTTTTTGAAAATAAATTCACGTGTAAGGAGTAATGAAACATAACAATAAGATTAGACACATTTAATATTACAACTAATTACAATTTGAAACAGATTTTGGTCATTCAAAAAAATAAAAACCCATGCGGTGAGTAATATATCAACGTAAAAATATATTTCTACATTTTAATTTATTACTAAGCAAGAATTTTCATTCTAATATCAACCTGAAAGCAACAAACTGGCATCATAATAATTACAATCCAGATAGTGTGCCATCAATATCCCACGAATTAGAGATATTAGCGTGCGATATCTTTATATATTAATACATTTTGCTATATAAGAGATAACTTACCTATTTCTTTACGTATTGATTGATGGATTTATACTCAATTTAGAGAAGGAAATACAATGAAAGGCGAGTTGGAAAGATATTGCCCCCTAATCCGAGGCAATATTATTGTATAAAGAGGCTCACAAAGAGCTCAAAGAGGTTATTTAATTCCCTTAAGCTGCTTCACGGTTTCATCCACATCAATCTCATCTTCAGAGAACGTTAACGTCGTACCATGCAAAGTTTCAATCGCGAGCTTTTTCAACGCACGAGTTGCTCCCGGCTTAACGTTAGTTTTAGGTTTGATGCTGTTCATCAGCGCACCGATTGATAGCACCGTATTTTCTTTATCAATACGCGTATCAGCAGGAACATCTTCATAATAAGTACGGAAAGATTTAATCGCGGTCAGCTTAATTCGCTCACCAGCAATATAGATATATTTGCTTTCAGGGATCACTTTAACCGCGAAAGCCGATAAGCCTTTATTATTCGTGGTCGGCTCAAAAGTAACCTCCGCCCCTTTTTTGATAAGATCGGGGTTGGCAACTTTAATCACATGAAAATAACGGTTATCCCCGTTTTCATCTTTGAGAAATCCAAAACCTTTATCTTCAAACCACGTTGTGATTGTTCCGTTCATTACCCTACCACCTTCTTTATTAACTCAGTTTCACTGCGCGCAGTATAAAGCACAATGCCTGTCCAAACTATGCCTTTAGTTTTAGTCTAGCTGATAAGCGAATAACATCATCGTCAGTCAGCCCAAAATTGGTTATGATCCTCAGCCATTTCTCATAGGAATCACCTGATGTCGACAATTATTGATACCTTTATTGCACCGCCTTGCCATGAAGACATTGAAATCCTATATCAGGACGAACAGCTTATTATCATTAATAAGCCTTCCGGACTACTGAGCCTATCAGGGAAAAATCCTCAAAATCTTGATTCTGTGCATTACCGGCTTGTTCAGATTTATCCCGAATGCACGCTCGTTCATCGCCTTGATTTTGGAACTTCTGGCGTGATGGTTGCCGCGCGCAATAAAGCCATAAATGCCGCACTGTGCCAACAGTTTAGTCAACGTACTGTCACCAAAGCCTACCATGCGTTACTTTGTGGTCATGTGGAAAATGATGAAGGTGTGATAGATGCGCCAATTGCTAAAGATCCGGCGCTGTTTCCACGAATGTCGATTTGTGAGACCCACGGTAAACCTGCCCGTTCATACTATCGTGTCATTGAGCGGTTTTACGATGAGCAAAGCGATGGAAACCAATTACCATTAACGCGGGTGAAATTCATCCCAGAAACAGGACGAACCCATCAGTTGCGCATTCACAGCCAACTCTTTGGTCACCCTATTTTGGGATGCGACTTGTATGGCGGCTTATTACCAATAGATATAGAACCCGCACCGAGGCTTATGTTGCACGCCAGTGAGTTGAATTTTGTTCATCCTATTACTGGAAAACCCATTCATGCGTGCAGTGAAAGCCCGTTTTAAATAATTACCACATCAAGTCATCTGGAATTTTAAAGTCTGCGTATGGGTCATCTTCATCCTGCGCTTCCTGACTCAGAGCATTGTTTAGCACGATGCTACTTTCATCTCGCTGAGCGATTTTATCTGCCACACTCGCAGGGATAATCGCGTATACATTCACTTCCGGATTGTCCGTGGCTAAACGAGCAATCGCTAAACGCCCGCTAATCAGTTGGGCTTGCGTCGTTTTATCGACGACAACTTGCTTGATAACGTTGTTATCGGTGAAATTAAAGCTAATATCACCTCTCGCTATCTCAATTTTGTTCATTTCAATCAGCTGCTTCACCTGAGCTTTATACTCTTTGGCTAGCGCCGCTTGTTTCTGTTGGTCACTCAGTTGTTTATCACGTTCAAGCTGAGCCTTTTTATTTTCTTCTACTGCTTCTCTTGCTTCCCGAGCCTGTACTCGTGATTTTTTCGCCGTGCGTTCCACTTTCGCCATCTTTTTACTGGTGACGAGTCCCGCTTTGAGCATTTGCTCTTGTAAGGTGAGTTTTGCCATGTTGGTATCTAAGCTCATTGAATAGAATTGGCAGGATTATACCTGTAAATCTAATTTATTTTCAGTTCCTTTTAGAATCTTGTTCAGCTTAGTGGTGAAATTAATTCTTATCAAAAATGCCTGCGTGGTTAATAGCAATCTAAATGTGTTTCAATTTCATAAATGGAACCATCGTCTAAAATGTATGTATCATTTTTAACGCATCTTAATTTGATCTACATCACAAACATCAATGACTTAAGTTAAATTAAGTGTCATTAAATGTCATTGAAATAATATTTCGACATATTTTGTACATTTCAATGTATTGTATTCATAATTGTTACCAACTATGTAATGAAGGATTTAATCTAACCTATTGAATTTTATTATTATTGTTACATTAACAATGGTTTTTCATTCTATATTCACATTGGTTAAAATGTAAATATGAAAAAATATTTATTTTGACATATAAGACTAAAATTTAGTCTAATTATGATTATTTGAAGATTTTATCACTGCTGATTTTAAACATATTATGAGTAGGGATATCGTAACCTTTTGTAATTTATTCACTTTAAAAAACTCTCCACATTAGTAATGTGTAAATCATGCTTTAGTTGGAAATCGCCCCAAATTTCACCCTATTGTTTTTTACTCCTAATTTGTTTAAAAATAAAAACAGATTCGTGCTCATGAGTTTATTTTATTTAATATATATTGAAATTGATTCTTATTTAATGCTTTAAGGTTGATGAATGAGTTTAAAAAAAACAGAGAAAATGGCAGAGTCATTTTCTCAAGCTATCGCTGATGAAATTGCAAGCTTAAGAAGAAAAAGATTATTATCCGGTAGCCAATTAGGTTCACTTATTGGCGTTTCACAGCAACAAATTTCACGTTATGAAAATGGAATTTGTGAAATAACTTTATCTACCTTATTTCTTTTGCTTCATTATTTAGGTGTATCTTTAGAATCTTTCTTCTTCTTTGTTTCCGAACGAATAGAAGCCAATGAACCTGAACTTTATAGTGAATTTAATTTATTATTTGAACAACATGGGGCTCTAATTTCAAAATAAATCATAGAGAATATATGACTCTTTATTGGAGTGACCTTTAATTCTAATTTCATTTCATTTCATTTCATTTCATTTCATTTCAATGATATTAATTTTGAATAGAATATTAAATAAACATCTTTCGTAGATATAAAACACCATTGTAAAAAGAGCTGGAATTTCAATAAGAGCTTAAAAAATATCACACTATTAGTTTAATTTTAATGTTGATGATTTTATGACTGTACCAAATTATTTTTTGTACAGTGATAAGCTTATTCTAATTAATAATTTACATTGAGTAATTCTATTTTATTGAATTAAGTTTTATTTCAGTTTTTATTTTTTATATAAAGGAAATTTAATATGGCTTTTAAAAAATTAGCATTAACAACATTCTTCGCAGGAGTTTCTTGTGTGA